>JAFGLL010000090.1 GCA_016928095.1 Thermoplasmatota archaeon | reverse complement strand
TATAATGTCCTCTCTTAGACGGTCATATACCAACCTTTGCACGATCTCTTCTGCAGGTCTCGTCAGAAAGTATATAAAGGGCATGCGAAAGACGTCTGATGAAAACCTCTTTTCATTCTTCCCGGTATCCATCTTAAGCTGAGTGTCGAAGAGATCCGGATGAACTCATTTCACTTCAAATAAAGATAGATGAAAAAAAAGTCGATTGAAATATAATAATAAGGAGGAGACCTCCTTTTCCAGGGGAGGGCGGGTGGGAATCTTCTTCGTCAGGTCCACCCCTTACAGGTGTGGACATCCAGAAATATAACCAAACGATCTACCGATTCCGATCCTTTGGGCCTTTCCCGGGAATGCAAGCAGATAGAATAAGAGATCCGAAAAAAATACCTCCGGGATTCAATAAAATATTGTGTTTCCCGGGAATCCCGGTAAATCATATATATTGATATATACATATGAGGATCCCGGTAATAATGAAGCTCCACCTTCCCAACAGCGCCTTCCTCGGGAACATCGACCCGTTCCTCCGCTCCTTGGATACCACGGACCCGTCTTTTCTCGAGATAACCGCAAACGAGAGCTGGATCTCCATCCACCCGGTGATAATTTCGATGATAGCATCAATGGGATCCGAGGTCGGTCCCGAGAAGATCAGACCGATAGAACTGGAGGCAAGGTCAAAGCATTACCTTCAGAGAATGGGACTTCTGGAAATGCTGGGGCTCCCCAGAGAGATGGACATCATAGAGCACGACCCTTCCGGCAGGTTCTTACCTCTAACAAACATCAGGACTTCAATTGAACTGACGGACATCATCAAAGACATGGTGCCCCTTCTGCATCTTGGCCCGAAACACTCGCAGGCTATAAAGTACGTAATAAGCGAACTTGTCCAAAATGTACTGGAACATTCCTCATCGGACCTTGGAGCCTTCGTATGCGCGCAATACTACAGGAAGAGCAATACCATAAGGATAGGGATCGCGGACCGGGGCGTCGGGATAAGAGAAACGATCTCAAGATCGCATCTGGCACCCTCGGACCTTTCAGCGATACGGCTGGCTCTCGTTCCGGGGATAACAGGAACCACGAGAAGGGAAGGCGGAACCGATACGAATGCAGGTGCCGGTCTTTTCTTCATAAAGTCCGTCGCGACGATGAATAGGGATTTCTTCATGATATACAGCGGGAACGCGATGTACAAGCTTCTCAGATCGGACCGAAAGAGAAAAAGGACGACCCTGCACAGCGACCCTTTCAGGGACAGGCATTCCTCCGGGGAGGACTACCCCTACTGGAAGGGGACCGCTGTCGGGATAGACATCTCTCTTGATGCATCGGCCGAGTTCACCGACCTTCTGGACCAGGTCCGAGCGACATACATAAAAACTATAAGGGAGAGAAAGAAAGAACGATACAGGAGGCCGCGCTTCATATGACAGAGATAATGATGCTTTTGCTTGTTGGGGATTTCGCGGAGAACAAGGACACGGCAAGGGATATCCGAACGAACCTGATAACACCTGCAATAGAGAAAGGAGAGGAGGTCATACTGGATTTTAAAGGGGTTGCATTGGTAACTCAATCGTTCATACATGCTCTGATAAGCGAGCTCTTGAGGAGATACGGGAGAGAGGTTCTGGATGTGCTTCTGTTCAAGAACTGCAATGAGGATATCAGGAAGATCATAGGGATAGTTGTGGATTATATGCAGGAAAGTGAATAGGTTGTCAATGGCACTTGAAAAATCGTCAAAAACGGCAAACGAAAATCTTCCACCCTGAGACGGACTTCCCCCCAACAATCCCGGAGGTGGTCCATGTTACAAGTGGAGGGACAATACATGATACGTCGTTTGAAGGAAGATGGACCAAGCATAAGTGCCATTAGCAGAAGAACAGGGTATTGCAGAGATACGATCAGAAAATATCTCTATGACCAGGAATTCAAAACATACAAACCACGCCCGGAAAAGGATAAGATACTCGACCCATACAACAAGTACATCATTTCCCGGTCGAGCAGATACGAGGATCTATCAGCTGTTGTTCTGTATGAAGATATCCTTCCATAAGAATAGAGACCATTACTCGGGGGGGCTCCTCACATCTTGAGATCGATCCACCGTTAGGTGATCTCGAGGACGGGTGCCGATCTATCTTGAAGATCGTCCATTCCGTTAATACGCGATAGTGTCCTATATTGGATACCTTATTAGAGCTCCGGAGATATCTCCCTGTTGGTGAATGGATGGCACGTCCAAGAGGAGCGATCGAGGTTACATGCACCAATCCTCGATGCGGATACTTCAACAGGGAGATGGGAAAGAACATCATCAGGAGGGGAAAGAATGGAGCTGGACACCAGAGATATTTCTGCTTGTGGTGCAGGACATATTTCGTCGAGACCTCCGGCACCGTACTTTACCATAGACATCTATCAGAGGATGAGATGGACCAGATATACGGGCTCCTGGTTGAGAAGAGAGGGATCAGAAGTATGGAGCGGATAACTGGCCACCATCGAGATACGATAGGCCGAATCCTGGAAGATATGGCAGAACATGCGAAGATGGTCATAGATCATCTCATCAATGACCTCGGGTTCACACCCGTGGAATGTGATGAGCTCTGGTCCACCCTGATAAAAAACAGAAAACGGTTGAGCACGAAAGCCCGACTCGAACTGAGAAAGGTGATGCCCGGTCCTGAACCCGCCTGAAGTTATCTGTCCCGGGAGACCTCTCCGTTCCGAATGTCCCCCTCGCTCATGTAAAGATCGAACGAAATCATATTATTCTACATCGGCCTAAGAATGCCGAAGAAGAATGACAACTCCAAGTATTCTGAAAAAATATCAAGACGAGACCCCGCTCGAGCTCCTGACCCACGAGTTCATCAGAGATGTGCTTGCAGGGAAGAAGAGCAACACTGCAATGCACTACCTCTTGAAGAGGGGACGCCCGGGCGACCGCTCTCTGCTCGTCCAAACCTGCCACGGGACGCTTCGCTACTGGTTCCTGATCAGGGCGGCGATAGGAGTGGATGATCCGCTCCAGATGGCAGCCTCCGGCGTTCTGCTCTTCACGGATGGTTTACCGACCGCGTTGAGGATCGACAGGGCAAGGATGTCGGTCCTCAAAGAGAGGATGGCCGCCCTCAAGAAGATGAAGAAATGGAAAGATATGATCGACGTTCCGGAAACGATCGCACTGGATTCGGTGCCCGCCTGGCTCGGGGAAAGGCTCAAAAGAAGCCTGGGAGAGGGAGCGAGATGGATACTTGCGGATGCTCTGCTGCCTCCGAGATACCTATGTATCAGGACCAACACGATCCTGACGAGCAGGGAGGACCTCATCCGGGAACTGGAACAGGAAGGGGTCAGACCCGTCAGGTCCGAGCTCGATCCAGATGCGCTCCTGGTCCCGGACGGGACTCCCATCGATAAGCTCGTGCCTTACCGGGAAGGCCGGATGGAGGTGCAGGACATCTCGTCGCAGATATCCTGCTATCTTGCCCTAACAGGTATCGAACAGGGGAGGGTCATAGATGCGTGCGCCGGGAACGGGGGCAAATCACTGGCGTTGTCCGCTCTGATGCAGAACAGGGGCACACTGATCTCGATGGATACGAACGAGAGGAGCCTCATGAGGCTCAGGCAGAGGGGACGTCGGGCGAGCGTCTGGAACTATCAAAGGGTACATATCGACGACGAGCGAAAGCTCGACCCTTACCTGGAATGGGCCGACGTCGTTCTGGTGGATGCTCCCTGCTCCGGGCTTGGAACGATGAGGAGGAACCCCGACATCAGGTTGCATCTCACGGAGGAGAAGATGAGGGAACTCCCCGATATCCAGTCGGACCTGTTGAGGGGATATTCCCGTCTCGTCAGGAGGGGGGGAAGACTGGTTTACTCGACCTGCTCTGTGGACCCTGCAGAGAACGAGGAGGTCGTCAACGGTTTCCTGGAGAGGAACGAAGATTTCCGTCTCACACCTGCGAGAGACCTTGGCCCGCACCTGCCAGAAGAACTGTTCAGGGGTCTATTTTTCCATCCGATGCCGGGGGAGGACAGGTCAGGGTTCTTCGAAGCCGTCATGGAGCGGGATCGGTCATCCATGGACCCGGAGATGGACCGGAGACCCAAAAGAATGGAAATCGAATAAAACAACGATATCTCCCGTATAACTGCTATTTAAGGATATCAATTAAGGATAAATATCGGACGGAAATGCCAGCTTCGATGCCTTTTTGGAGGTGTCTAACATGGATGATATCAGGATGTCTCCCAACGCGGAGAAGGTATACAGACACATGAAGGACCACGGTTTCGTGGGCGAGGAAAAGGGTCAGAGCGCCGATGTGATCGCGCATCCGCATCTGAAGATGGCCAAGAACAACGTCATGAACGCTCTTCAGGAGCTCGTCGGAAAGAACGTTGTGAAACGAAAGGCCAGGGAAAAGGCCTCGTGCTATTACCTCATCCCGGGGAAATGATCGGTATATCGGAGAGGAGGGGAAGTGGGGGTATCCCCTCCTCTCTCTGGCGTTCTCCTTTCATCACTATTGTTCATTCATCTGATCCGGCGATCGTTCCATCACGGCAGGATCCGCCGGTCCGTTAATCGGTTGCAGTTCTCCCTCGGCGTATCCGTCCTGGTACTGGTCGTAGAATGTTGTCGGGACGGGTTCGGCCCCATCCCCTCTTCTGTCCTTTCTGATGATCACCAGCAGTAACAGGACCAGGAGCAGGATGATCATGGGGACCGTCAGGACCAGTCCGATGTTCCCGGCAAGGAACCCCCGTTCATCCTCCTCAACCTTCACCTCGATGTCCAGGGATGCAGGTGTGTTGCTCTCACCGATATCGTTCACGGCAACGACCGAATAGGTGTAGATCCCGTCCTCCTTTTCCAGAGCGTCGGTGAAGGAGGTCGTTCCCGCCTCCACCACACCGACCAGGACCGGGGTGCCGCCTTCAAGGACCCTGCGGACCCTGTAAAGGATGATATCACTTCCCCCGTCGTCGGCCGGAGCCGACCAGGTCATGGAAACAACGCTTCCGTCGGCAGTGATGACAAGGTCCCCGGGTGTTCCGGGAACCCCGACCGGCCCGACCGCCTCCGACCATACCTGAAGGGACTCCCCGATATCGTTGAGGGATACGACGGCATATACGTAGGATCCACCGTTCACCACCGTAACGTCCTTGTAGTACGAAACGGAGCCTGTCTCGGCAACCTTCTCTATGTCCTGATGGTCAATGTCGGTCCTGTAGATGATGTAACCGATCACGTCGCTCCCACCGTCCGAGGCAGGGGGGGACCAGGTCATCTCGACGTATCCGTCCCCCGGAACATACATGACGCCCGATGGGGGACCCGGGGGTCCGAGCGCCAGCACCGGGGCATCCTCGCTGAAGGGGGATGATCCCATCCTGTTGTTGGCCTTCACGACGTAGGTGTAGGTCGTCCCGCCTTCGAGCTCACTGTCAGTATACGTCAGGCTTGACGAGGCCACATTACCGACCTGTTCGAATTCCTGCCCCGACGTCTTCCTGTATACGACATACTCGAGAACGGGGGCACCCCCATCCGATGAGGGGCCTTTCCATACCAGTACGACCTCACCATCGACAAAGGTCGCCATTACGTCGAGTGGTCTACCCGGCACGGAGGCGGGTGTCCCGGAGATGTTCTCCGTCCCCGGGGACGACCCGTACGAATTGACGGCGGTCAGCCAGTACGTGTAGGTCACGCCGTTCGTCACGTTCCTGTCCTTGTAGAGCATCTCCTCGAAGCTGAGCTCGATCATCAAGGGGGACCCGCCGCCTCCCACCGAACGGTAGAGCCTGAACCCCTGAAGCTCGAGTCCTCCAAGGAACGAGGGAGATCCCCAGGTTATGATGAGATACTCGTTACCCTCGGAGACCTTGACGTCCTCCGGAGGTGAGGGTTCGCACTGGGGTCTTCCCTCGACCTCTACGGACGGGGCCGACTCGCCCTCGGAGTTCACTGCCGTGACGTAATACCTGTAGTCCTCTCCGATCTCGACCAGGGTGTCAATGTATTCCGTTGAGGGCGCGTTCACATACCTCCAGGAGATCTCGCCATCTCTGGCGATACCGATATGGACACGGTAGAAAAGCACCATTGAGCCACCGTCATCCTCCGGAGGGGACCAGGTCAGATGTATGCTGGAACTTCCGTTTAGGACCGCAAGGCCTGCAGGTGCCGAGGGCTCTCCTTGAGGGATGACCCATAGCTCCCTTGTCGGCAGGGACTCCCCGATGATGTTCCAGCAGGTGAGATGATAGGTGTAGTTCACCCCGTTGATGATGTCGCTATCGTAGTATTCCATTGAAGATGGTCCCACGCTTATGGTGATGGGAGTGATGCCATCCCCGCTCCGGTAGATGCTGTAACCATCGATGCTGTAGGACCCGTCGAACACCGGAGGCTCCCATGAGAGCTTGACCCAGCTGTTGCCTCTCTTCACCTGGAAGAACTGGGGAGGGGTGGGGGAGCACGCTGCCTGGCAGCTCACGATCACGGAAGGCGATCCCGTCCCGACCATATTCAAAGCCCGGACCATGTAATGGTAGGTCTTTCCCATCTCGAGGTCGGTATCGTTCAGATAGGTGGCCTCCACAAGGCTCTTGAGGACCTTCATCTCATCGTCCCTCAAACCCCTGTAGACAACATAGCCGAGCAAAGGCATGCCGCCATCGTCGGCGGGGGTGCCCCATGACAGGTTGAGGAAGGAATCACCCTGGAACAGGAAAAGGTCCTGGGGAGCGGATGGTGGAAGGGACAGGTCGAACTCGATCAGGAACATGTCCCCGAAGCCGCCCAGAGAATCATCATAGGCATCATCCGTGATCGGAAAATCCGAACATCCGGTATATCCCGATATCAGGACGCGTCTCTCCCCGATGCTGAAGATGTTGAACCCGGCATCTTCCGGCCAGCCGGGGGCTGAACTTCCTCCGACGAGCGTTGAATATACCAGTTCCGTTCCAAGGGGATCCAGGACCGAGATCAGGACGCTTGGGTCATTACTGTCCTCCGGTGTTGCGTGGTCCACGATGGTGGGGTAATCCGGAGATGCGGTCGAACCAGTGATCATCACGTTCCCCTCGTTGTCGATATCGATGGAATAGGCCTGCTCGCCCTCGGAGCCACCGATCAAGGTCGACATGTAGAGCGAGGAGAAGGTCGGATCGAACGCGGTAACGAATACATCGTTCCAGCCGTTCAGTTCACGCTGATAGGCCTGCTCCATCACGGGGAAGTCATTGGAACCCGTCCATCCGCAGATGTAAGGTCTCCCCGAACCATCTATTATCAGGTCCGAAGCATACTGGTCAAAAGATCCACCCAGGAAGGTGGAGTAAAGTATGGTCGATCTCCCGATATCGAACTTTACCAGGAATATCTCGGACCATGAGTCCAATGAGGTATCGTAGGCCCCCTTGGTAACGGGGAAATCCTTGGATCCGGTCGACCCCAGGACGTAGACCATCCCTTCATCGTCAAGGATCAATCCGCTTGCATATTCGTCCTGCTCGCCACCGAGATATGTCGAATATTCCAGGTCGGAACCGTCCGCTTTCAACCTCACGAGAACGGCTTTGCTGGTGGTCCATTCCCGGTCCCCTCCGCCCTGCGTGTTGTTGTTCTCCCTGTCGAAAGCATCATCGGTCACGGGAAAGTCCTTGGAATTGGAGGATCCCACGACGTAAGCGCATCCTCCGGTATCGACCGCAATGCACCCCATATCGTTCAGGTTCTCCCAGCTGGTCCCGCCTATGTAGGTGGAATAGACCAGGTTCGAACCGGAGGCATCCAGCTTGAATACGACCAGGTCCTGCCCGCTTCCGTTCATGGTCTCGTTGAAAGCTCCCCTTGTGGTCGGAAAATCGGTTGATTCGGTGCAGCCCGCGACATAAGCATTTCCCCTCGGATCGACCGCGATACTGTAGATATTATCATAGCTTCCTCCCCCGATATATGTTGAATATACCGGAGAGGAGCCGTCGGGATATATCTTCATGACAAAGCCGTCATTCTCACCAACTATCCTTGTATTGTAAGCCCCCGGTGTCGTGGGGAAATCAAAGGACCAGGTCGATCTTGCCAGGTAACAGGCCCCGTTATCGTCCATGGCCATATCCACCTCATATTCATCGTCCGAACCGCCGATATAGGTACCATAGATGACAGGGTCTATCACCAGCGTCTTCCCCGTGTCCCTTCCGTCCACATCGTATCCGATCGTCTGGTCATCTCTCATGATGAAGACCGAAGGGAGCTCCTTTGCAGGCATGGCCTCATGGTATGAGAACAGACCGTCGTCCACGAGGTTGAGCCCGGTAGCCGTCACCATCCGGATGCTCGTATCGGTCACACCGATGCTTTCTTGACCGGTGAAACAAAAGGAGATGTCCCCGTGGTCCGATCCGGGTCCGACCCTGTATTCGTACTTGATATTACCTTCTGAAGAATCATAGATGAGATCGATACCATCCCACAGGTCCTCGTAAACGACCTCACGAAAGCTCAGGAGGTCCTTGCCCCATCCCGAAGGGTCGTTCCCGTGAAGGATGTTCGTCCGGTAAGGCATCGGGTACCTGCCCTGCGGGACGACATCCCTCGTATCATGAAGGTCCATCCTTACAACGGACCCGGGAGAAGAGGCTCCCGCGTCCGGGCCCGCTTGCTCCGGGCAGGCCCTGATATCAAAAAGGATATGATCGTCACAAAAGGCGATGTGCCCGAAGGAGGTCCTTGCGGCGAACCGGATACCGGCATCCCACTGACCTTTGTTCTCCACGAATAGATCCATACTGTGCTGTCGAAGTAGTTCCGAGATCCCGTCCGGGGTCAAGGTATCCGCATCCCGTATCCCGAAAGCTCCCGGATACATCATCATCACGGAGACGGTGACCATCAGACCCGCAAGGAGTATGGTCATCACCGTCCTGTTCATCCTGGTTGTATTTTCCATGGTATCACTTCCGATGGAACAATGCACGCAGAGTGGGTTAATAAGGAACCTGGTAGCCTTCAAATACAATTATTAAACCGTTATGGTATGGTTGCCTTACATTGGGACATCCTTAGAACGAAGTGGATACTGGCTCACGCTTTTGAGACGCGGGCACCCTGGGGTGTCAAGAAGCAGTGGGTCTCCCGTCCATCCCTCTCCAGGACAAGGAGGTTCAGGTCCCGAAGGAACCTTATATGGTAGTTGATCACGACCTTGCTCTTTCCGATCAAACGTGAAATGTCCATCTGTGATATACCGGGTTCCTCATTGATCGTATGTACGATGATCTTCTGAAGATCACTGAGCATTATCTTCATCTCGACCTTCTCATCGTAAAGGTAGAACCTCCGGTACATGCCATCCTGGAAAGATTTTATCTGTTCGGCCTTCTCCAGCTTGTTGATGTGGTAGGATGCAACTCCGGGTTTCAGATCGAGGTCCTTCATGAGTGCGCTGAAGTATATCCCCGGCATCTGGCGGATCCTCTCCAGTATCATGGACCTCCTGACGTTGTTCAACCTGGCGGCACGATCCACCCTCTGGAAGAGGAGGGAACCCAGGATAAGAAGGGCCACCCCCCCTGCTATGAGAGCGATCATAACCCCGCTGATCCCTCCGTCAGGCATGTCGGTCCTGGGGACGGATACGTCGGGGTAATCGTCATTGCCAAAGATCCTGCATTGGTCTGGAAATAGGAGAGATTCTCCTGGAACGGTACTATCGTGCCTTGTCCATTCCATCGTTTCGTTGTGGAAGAAGAGCCTTCTTTCGAAACCCAGGACCCCGGCTGTACACTTGGATGAGATCGACAGGATGTCATCTCCGGTGAGACCGGAGACCAGACCGATCTCGGTCAGATACTCGAGCTGGACCCGCATATGGGATGGCCAATCCACAACATCGGGACAGAGGCCGGGATCTGCCCTTACCATGATGTGGTCCAAGGTCAGGTAGCTCTTCTCGAAGGACCCCCAGAGATCGGCGGTCACATTGAGGATCTCCAGGATCGAAGATACCTTCGACCTCAGGTCTTCATCCGATGAGCCATTGAACACCGTCAGGTCCAGGGTGACCCTCGAATTGTTCATCTCGTGTACGGTTTGATCGAGGATGGTCAGACCCAGTTCGGTGGTGTTGTACCTGAAATTCAACATGTAATATCCGTCATCGGAATATTCCTCGAGGTCGGTGAAGCCGAGCCGGGCGAATTTGCCAAAATAGGATGGTTCCATCGGTCCGGACCCGTTGAACGAGAATGAATAACGGGTCTGTTCCCGTTCCTGGATGACCTTTACTCCCGGGATCAGTATCGAGACGCTGAGGCTGGTCGATGTGTTGTCGTATCCATCCTCTGTCCTGATGACGACCCCAAGGGAGGGATCGAAAGATGACCTCATCAGGTAGGTCCTTGGAACAATTACTTCCTCATCAGGTACGGGACCGTCGATGGCTACCGCCTCGCCGGTCTCGATAAGGTCGTCAATGGCTGGAAGATCGATGGTCACCCAAGGAGCGTTCAGCAGGACCTCCACTCCCAGGTCCTGAGGTTCTATCAGCTGTCCTTCTTCCAATGCAGCCGCATCCATCGATATGACAGCTGATGTCACAAGGACCACGAGCGAAAATAGGGCCGTGACCTTGGCGAGACCTTTCAACATGTGGGTAATGGATGTGACATGATCAAGATAAAGAGTGTGGAAGGGTTTCCTTACTGATATTAAAGTGTTGTTGATGGCAAGGCCTCCAGTGAGATGTCGATGCACCCGGTCCGGGACATGAAAAGTTCCAAGATACCATTATAATGGGTATTGCACTTCCCGGAAAGGAAGTGTCCCCATGACGGTACCCAGGAGCCATCCCAGATATATGTCCCTGATGACAAGGGACAAACTGGTCGAGGGATGGAACGAAGGTCTGGTGGCCACTCAAGGCCTTATAGCCCATGGAAGAGGAGAAGCGTTCGACTATCTGCTCGGAGAGACAACGACCCCCGAAGCGCTCGAGGCGGCGAATGCCGCCGCTTGCCGGCTCCTTCTCGCCGTCAGACCGGTGATATCCGTGAACGGTAACGTGGGCGCTCTGGTACCCGATGAGGTGGCATCCCTGTGCAATATCCTGAAATGCCCTGCCGAGGTGAACCTTTTCCACCGGACAGAGGAAAGGGTCCGGAGGCTCGCTCAACATCTGAGGGAGCATGGATGCCTCGATGTGCTTGGAGAGGTACCGGACGAGAGGATCGAGGGTCTGGAACATGCACGGGCACTCTGCTGTGGCGAAGGCATCTTCAAAGCCGATGTCGTGCTTGTACCGCTGGAAGACGGGGACAGATGCCAGGCATTGAAGCATGCCGGAAAGTTCGTGATCACCATTGACCTGAACCCGCTCTCCCGGACCTCGAGGACGGCCGATATAACGATCGTTGACAACCTGGTCAGGGCCATGCCGGTCCTGATATCCAGGGTCAACGAGCTCAAAGACGGCATGGTATCCACAGAGGACCTTTTGAAGGTGGCCGGGGGTTTCTCCAACTCCGCCAATATGGCAAATGTCCTGAGAAGGATGACCAGCGGATACTCCCGAATGCGGGAAAAATGATATCTATCCAATATCTGATGCCCAGTGGGACATTGTAGTTCCACGAGGGATAGCCATGGACAAATGGAGATGCATCGCGTGCGGTTACATATACGATCCAGAAAAGGGCGATAAGGACGGGGGCATTGGCCCGGGTACATCGTTCGAGGACCTGCCTGATGACTGGCAGTGCCCTGTCTGCGGTGTCGGCAAGGATATGTTCGAAAAGGTTTGATCCTCATCCTTCAGGGTCCCATCATGCCGATCCTGGGAGCCCATGTCAGTGCTGCCGGAGGGGTCCAGTTCAGCATAGCCAGGGCTCTGGACATCGGTTGCGGGTCATTCCAGATATTCACCAGGAACCAGAGGAGATGGGAGTCCCCGCAGCTGAAAGAAGAGGAGGTCTCCTCCTTCCGGGAACTCTTATCGGCATCGGGTTTGGACCCGGTGCTGGCACATGGGTCATACCTGATCAATCTCGGGGCTCCCGACCCCGGGGTGTTCGAACGCTCCGTTTCCGCCCTCATGGACGAACTGGTAAGATGCTCCCTGCTCGGGATCCCTTACCTTGTGATCCATCCGGGGTCCCATCTCGGGTCCGGGACCAGGGCCGGGTCCAGGAGGATCGTGGAGGGACTTGACATGTGCCTTGCCCGTCTTGAGGCTACGGGATCCGGGAAGCGACCAATGGTCCTGCTGGAAACGACAGCGGGTCAAGGGACCAGCATCGGCTCCACCTTCGAGGAGCTTGGTCATATCCGGGAAGGTTCGGTCCACCCGGAAATGATCGGGATCTGCATGGATACCTGCCACCTCTTTGCCGCAGGATATGATATTTCCACGTCATCGGGTCATGAGGAGATGATGGACAGGTTCGATGATACCATAGGTCTGGACCGATCGATGGCCGTTCATCTGAACGACTCCATGAAAGGAGTGGGATCGAGGGTGGACAGGCATGCCAATATCGGGGAGGGGAAGATAGGACCGGAGGGGTTCGCCCTTTTCATGAGGGACCCCCGGCTGAAGGATACACCGATGATACTGGAAACACCAGGGGGGGATGAGGCTTACAGAAAGGAGCTATCTCTTCTTAGGTCCCTTGCGGTAAAGTGAAAGGATATCGTCCATCATGCTTGCATCGGACCCGATCATATAACCCTCGTCGGACAACGTATCCTCTGAGATGTCCTGGGACCCTCTCTCCATCTCGAAGAGCAGGGATCCTTGTTCCATTTCCAGGATATCGCTCCTGTTCGACATTTCGATCCCTTCCACTCCTTCTCGGTCCGATCGCTCCGCTTTCCCAAGCATGGTCCTGGCTTTTCGATGGGACATCAGCGCCTCGACCTCCTCCAGGACCGGCCTCCTGTAGGACACGGGGACCGATCTCCCACTTTCACGACGGATCTCATTGATGATATCCTCGTGAAGGTCATCCGGGATGTCAAGGAGGTCCCTGCAATGTGAAAGCATCTCGCATGCCCATTCGTCCTTCGTGTTCGATATACACCTTCGCGCAAGATAATGATAAAGGTCTATGACATCCTTTCGGGACATTACAGTGCCTGTGACCGTGTTCATAACGTAACCCTTGACCCTGCTCGAGAAAAGGGATAGGAAACCCTCGTCATTGCCTTCCATGACCGTCACATTGACCTATCGATCAGCTTATCCGACCCGAAATAATGCCCTGACCCTTGATGTCTCTTTGATTACTTACAGCTTTTGAAGGGTTCATTTAATGAACATTCATCAGCATACCAGGTTGCAGGCGACAGGAAAGGACATGGTGAGGAGATGAAGGACCAGGGAGTGCTCGTAACGGGAGGGGCCGGGTTCATAGGCTCGAACCTTGTGGACGTTCTCATGGAGAACGGGTATACCGTTTATGTCGTGGATGATCTCTCGACGGGCAAGATCGAGAACCTCCGTAGGTGGACCGGGGAGGACAATTTCAACTTCATCAAGGGCGATATCAGAACCCCTCTGGACAATACACTGACCCCATCAAGGCTCGGAGGCGGTCCCCCGATAAGGACGATCTTCCACCTTGCCGCAAAGGTCGATGTCACCTCTTCGTTCCTCGATCCGCGTCTGGACCTCGAGGTGAACTACATAGGGACCATGAACGTCCTGGATTATGCCGTTAGAAATGGGGTCGGTAAGGTCCTCTTCACCTCCTCTGCAGCGGTCTACGGGGATTCGGAGGTATTGCCGGTCCGTGAATCGCAACCCACCGACCCACTCTCACCCTACGGCCTTCACAAGCTCTCATCGGAGAACCTTATACGGATATACCATGGACAGTATGGATTGGACCATACCGTATGCAGGCTCTTCAACGTGTATGGGCCCAGACAGGACCCATCGAACCAGTATTCCGGGGTCATCTCCAGGTTCATGGAGAAGGCTAGAAGGTCCGAGCCGGTCCTCATATACGGCGACGGGGAGCAAACCAGGGACTTCGTTTTCGTGAATGATGTGGCCAGAATACTGGTAATGGCTGCCAATTCGGGCCTGAACGGGACCTTTAACGTCGCTTGCGGGATCGAAACGAGTGTGAACGATATCTCATCGGTAATCGAGACAATATCGGGAAATGAGCTCAGAAGGGTCCACCTCCCCGAGAGGAAGGGAGAGATAAGGAGGTCCGTGGCAGATATCTCGATGCTCAGGGAGGACCTTCATTTCACGGAGTTCACCGGGATCCGGGAAGGCCTGAGGGAAACATACAGATGGTTCGAAAGGCAACATTGACATGGGGACGGGCATGTGACCATGTCGTTCCACGGCAAGGGGGGATCGCTTCCTCGGACCCAGACATGATGTTCCAGAGGATCCCGACGACAGTTTATTAATCTAAAATGTCGGTGCTTGATGGATGCCCGTTTACCCTCCCCGTTGCCCGCAATGCGGAGAACAGAACGACACGGACCTCCACTACTGCCCCGTGTGTGGAAGAAGGTTCTTGAGGGCAGGACCGCCAGACCCGGCGTCCCGCGGCCAAAGGGATAATTCAAGAGAGGACAGGCTCAAGATGAAGAGGCTCGGGAAGAAGAAGGAGCTGCTCTCCCTCTACCGCTCCGGGAAGATCACCGAGGACCAGTTGATGAAGGGCATGGAAAAACTGGGATATACGACAGATATCGAAAAGGTGCTTGCGTTCAAAAAGTTCATCTCCGAGCAGATCCAGGCCTTCGAGAGCATGGAGGTGGGAAATGGGAACCAGGGGGGATATCATTTCGACCCCAACGAATCAAGAGCGGACCTTCCCAGGGACCGCTACGGTAATGTCATCACCGATTTCTCGGTACACCCCAGGCCTGCTGGTGATCCCGCCCGTTCATATCCCGTTCATACCAGGGAAGCGGCTGTAAGGCCATCGACCCGGCGCTCACCGGGAGGTCCCGTTCCCGAGTCAAAGCTCTTCGAAGATGCACCGCCCCGGAGAGGGTTCATCGGAAATGAGGAGGTCCCCGGAAGGACCCTCAGCGGGACCGACCATCAAGATCATTCTTCGGACCCCGACCTCGGGACGGAAATGGGATCGGACGAGGATGAGTTCGAGATAGACCTCGACAGTATGGAAGGGTGGGACGACGACGAATGGGAGCTTGATCTGAACGATGAGGACGAATGGGAGGATTGGGAAGAGGAGGAATGGGAGACCTGGGAGGACCCGCCTGCGGGTCTTGCAGGGGGCATCGTGGAGTTTGACGAGGACGAAGAGGAGGTCTTTTTTCCCGGGGATCGTCACCATGAGGGCTGGGGGGAGGATGACGACCGGGAACGACCTCGATCCGAGCGCAGGAGAAGAGGTTATTAATCACTGCGAGAATCCCCCCTTGATCGGAGGTTGAACGATGCCCGATGAAGATAAAGACAACGAAGGACCGGATGCCGAGCAGGTCCAGAACGAGATGGCGAAGATGCTCGCGAACGTCAAGGACATGACCATGTACAACATATCTGTCCTCGCATCGCAGGCGTGGCACCATCTCGGACTTGTATCCCTCACAGGGGCCGAGGCGGCCCCCATCGATCTGGTACAGGCCAAAATGGCCATTGACCTGTTCGATGCCAACCTGAAGGTGATGTCCAATTACCTGGACAAGGATATCATCAAACAGCTGAAACAGACGCTGATGGACCTTCAGCTCAACTATGTGAACAAGTCGAAATGATGCTCATCTGCGCATGGGTGGGGCGCGTCTTTCCCCCGGTCGTTCCGCAGGACCGCGGCGGTCACACTCGTCCGGGCCTTCATCGGGGTCTTGCTTCTCCCGGTACCGGCTCCTGCTGATGAAATAAGCGATTATGAACCCGACCCCCAGGATCAGGAATACGAGGGAGAAGACCAGCAAGCCCCATGGAACATCACTGTCCTCCACCCTCCAATCGACCACATAGTCCACTTCGGAGGCCATCGTCATGATCTCATCCGTCGACATCGATGAGGTCCGGTACAGGGCGATGATAAGGAAATAGGTGTCCCTGTCCCCTATATCAATGGAACCGTCGAAGAAGGTGATGTTGTCCTCGGAGAAGTTCTCGATGACCTGGTAGGTTACGTTCATCTCCGAAACGTTCTTCCCGTCAAGGATGTCCTGGACGCTGACGTCCTCGCTCTCGACCCAGTCGCTGTAGGCTTCCTCCCCTTTCACGAGAAAGACCGAGACCGGATAGGGGGACGCCTCGACCCTTGCTTCGAGGTGGAGCCTCTCTCCGTGGTCGAACTCCATCCTGAACTCGATATACTTCTCTATATTGACATCGGTCTTCCCTTCCTGGGCTCCCGAGACCATGGTGATCACTACCAGAAGAAATGCCAGGATCGGTATGAGGACCAATACCCGTGTCATGACCTTTCAGAATTTCAGCCTCTTATTATAATTTATGGGGGATGTGCGTATCGACCGCACGGGACCATCTACAATTTTTATATATCTTCGAATCATATGATGATATTGAGGTGTTCAGATGTCTGAGGTATTCGACATTCATAAGAGAAAGCTCCGTATCAAGGAGAATTTCAAGAAGACCCCGGTCACCCAGTTGAACGGCCAGTATGTGGGACTCGCATGGTATCTGGGGGAATACAAACTGCACCGCCACAACATAGACGAGTTCGTCATGGTGATAGAGGGGCTCCTGTCCATAGAGGTGGAGGGGAAGGTCCACGAGCTCGGGCCCGGATGCTGCATCACAATAAGAGCGGGGGAAAAGCACAAGAGCACGGCAGGGACAAGGACGCTGGTGGCGATCTTCGAACCACAGAATGTGAAGATCGAGTGGCTGGAATAGACCGGGTCCTCTTTGATATCACGCAGGAGATAGGTCCTTCTCATCCCCCATCCATGGGGTGCCGCGACCTCTTCGTTTCCTGCCTCCAAGCATCATCGATATAATAAGAGAGGAGGCTACCAGTAGAAGGGAGGGACCAGATGTCTCATTGCTGTCATCGTCATCAGGGATGTCATTGACGGCATCATCATCGGAGATGTCATCGTCATCGACCGTAGCGGGCTCCCTCTCGAATGGTTCGTTATCCTCTCCGAAAAGGTAGTTTACGGAGTCCACCACGGTCGTCGAGGGAGAATCAAACCTCTGGAGGGAGGAGGCTGCAAGGTCGCTGACCCTATCGAAGCTCCCGAAATATGAATAATCCACCATGATAATGAGCTTGGACCCCGCGATCCGGAACCCGTCCTTATCATAGGGGAAGCTCCTGCCGTCGCTGGTGAATATCGTCATGATCCCCGTACCATCCAGCTGGAAGCTCATCTCGGCAAGGGATTCGTCCCCGTCAAGGTCCAGGAGTACGACGTACTTGTTCGAACCGCCCCCGCTTTCGTAGGAGGTGATGATGCTCCCGCTCACGGTCAGCTCCAGGACAACCGGGAAATCGGAATCGTCGCAGGTTACCGATATTATGTCCATGTCCTGTTCATGACCGGTCGTTTCACCGTAACGTGTGAAATCCGATACTTCGTCCTGATAAACGATCTTCTCCTCATCGGCGGAAACGGTCGAAACCAAACAGAACATCAACATCATGGCAGCCAGAGAGAAAATGACCGTCTTCTTCATGGGAAGTCCTCTGATATTCTGAAATGGATATCCGGTAATGGTCCATATCCAAGGATGATATTAACTGTTCCCCGGGAGCGAACAGATATTTTAATACCTGTTTCCCTATCAACGTTCCCAGACCGTGCGAGGGTAGCCAAGTGGTTAACGGCGACAGACTCAAGATCTGTTCCTTAGTGGTCCGTCGGTTCGAATCCGGCCCCTCGCATCCATTCTGTTGAATTTCATTATTCTGCGATCTGAAACAGAATTCGAGGGGGAAAGGATCCGAACGAAG
>JAFGLL010000089.1 GCA_016928095.1 Thermoplasmatota archaeon | reverse complement strand
TTACTTCCTCGCTATCGATCTTCCATTCTTCTTCCTCGATTTCCTCCTCCTCCTCTTCCTCCGTTACTTCCTCGCTATCGATCTTCCATTCTTCTTCCTCGATTTCCTCCTCCTCCCCTTCTTCGTCCTCGTCGAACTCGATATCCTCCTCCATCTCCTGGTGTCCACCCCATTCTTCAACCTTTTCCTCTTCTTCCTCACCATTGTTCATCTCTATCTCAAAGTCATAAATATCTTCCTGTTTCTTTCCGTCAGGGGAAAATACCTCTTCATCCTCCTCAAGTTCGGAAGCAGGTCTCCCCCATTTCGGTTCCTCCTTCCCTGTTCCCTTTTTGAGCTCCTCTTTGAGGTCCGATGGATCGATATCGAACTCCTTCTCACAGAACCAGCAGGACATACTACCGGAACCTGTCCTTTTCAATGGCACACCGCAACCCGGGCAGAGCGATCCTTTGCCCGGACCTGTCTTGACGCCGTCCTGCGACCCTGATCCATCCTCCTGAATCCACGAAGTTCTGAGGGTCACTCTTCTTGGTGCGATCACCTGAGCTATTCCTCCTAGGAATGCACCAATCAATGGGATTTATAGTATAAAATCCCTGCACATATAAATCCTCTTTTTACATAGGAACCCATTATTTGAGTTGCTAAGGGGTTCTGAGCACTTTCTTCAGGTATGCTCCTGTATGGCTTCCTTCGACACTTGTTATATCCTCAGGGGTGCCTTCAGCAACGATCTCCCCCCCTTCATCACCACCTTCGGGTCCAAGGTCTATCACCCAGTCGGATGTCTTGATCACGTCAAGGTTGTGTTCTATGACCACAACGGTGTTTCCCTTGGCCCTGAGACGTTGGAGCACCATCAGGAGCTGGTTGACATCGTCGAAATGCAGACCGGTCGTGGGTTCGTCCAGAAGGTATATTGTTTGACCGGTCGCCTTTTTGGACAGTTCGGTCGCAAGCTTCACTCTCTGTGCCTCTCCACCGGACAGTGTCGTTGCAGACTGACCCAACCTTATATAGCCCAGACCCACATCGGAGAGTGTCTGCATTTTTCGTCTGATAGGGGGGATGTTCTCGAAGAACTGGAGACCTTCCTCCACGCTCATCTTCAATACATCCGCTATAGACCTCCCCTTGAACTTCACCTCAAGTGTCTCATTTGTGTATCTTTTTCCCTTGCAGACCTCGCATGGTATATAGACATCGGGAAGGAAATGCATCTCCAATCTTATGATGCCGTCACCCTCGCAGTTCTCGCATCTTCCCCCTTTCACATTGAACGAGAACTGTCCCGGTTTGTATCCTCTTGCCTTGGCAAGAGGTGTTCGGGTGAAGAGGTCCCTTATTGGAGTGAAGGCTCCGGTATAGGTCGAAGGATTGGATCGTGGTGTTCGTCCGATCGGGGATTGGTCGATCACGATGACCTTGTCCAGGTTCTCCAGTCCCTCTATCCCGTCATGATCCCCCACGTTCTCCATCGACCCTAAGAAATGGTTCTTCAAGGCGTTGAAGATGATCTCTTCCACGAGTGTGGATTTCCCCGAACCGGACACTCCCGTCACACAGCAAAAAGTACCCAGGGGGATCCTCACATCAATGTTCTTGAGATTGTGATGCCTTGCCCCTTTGATAACTAGCCATTTTCCGTTGCCTTTGGATCTTTTTTCGGGGACCGGTATCCGTTTCTTTCCTGACAGGTACTGCCCTGTGATCGAACCCGCCGAGGAACAGATGTCCTCCAGGTTCCCTTCCGCCACGACCTCTCCACCGTGTTCCCCCGCCCCCGGTCCGAGGTCGATGATATGGTCTGCTTTCCTTATGACCTGTTCATCATGCTCAACTGTGATTATGGTGTTCCCGAGGTCCCTCAACCTCTCCAGGGTCTCGATCAATCTGTGATTGTCCCTCTGGTGCAGGCCGATGGATGGCTCATCAAGGACATAGAGGACCCCGACAAGTGATGAGCCGATCTGAGTGGCCAATTGTATCCTCTGTGCCTCACCTCCGGAGAGGGTGCCCGTGATCCTGTCCAGTGTGAGATAATCCAGCCCGACGTTCTTCAGGAAGGTCAACCTTGATATTATCTCCTTGAGCAAAAGATCGGAGATCTGCATGTCCATTTCTGAAAGTGTCGCTGGAAGGTCCTCAAAGAACCTGAGGCATTCCCTCACGGAAAGTCGCAGGACCTCGTGGATGTTGAGATCACCGACCGTTACGGAAAGGCTGACGGGTTTGAGGCGTGATCCACCGCAAGCGTGGCAGGGTGTGAAACGCATGAACCTACGATAGAACTCGCGGGCAGGCTCCGAGCTTGTCTGGTTGTATCTTCTCTTGATGGTCGGGATGAACCCCTCATATCGGCGTTTCTGTGACCATTCATAGTTAGGAGCCGTGACATGGAGGGAGTAGGCACGGTCAGTCCCGTACAGAATGGAGTCCCTGGCATGTTGTGGCAGGTCCTTCCACGGGGTGTGGATCGAGAAACCCAGGTTTCTGCCAAGTGCTTCCAGCAACCTCAGGTTGTACGATCCATCGGGGTCGGACCTGTAAAGTGTGATGGCACCGTCCGCGAGCGACCGGGTCGGGTCAGGAACCAGCAGGTCCGGATCGATATCAAGGATGCTTCCAAGGCCCGAGCATTCCTGACAGGCCCCGAAGGGTGAATTGAAAGAGAACATCCTGGGTTCGAGTTCGGGTACAGATATGCCGTGGACCGGGCATGATCTTTTTTCGGAATAAAAAGTGGTCCTCCCCTTTTCAGACCCATCCATTTCCTCGATGACCACCATTCCATCAGAGACCTTGAGCGACTGAGATATATCCTCTGTCAACTGCTCATGGTGGTCATCATCGAGCAAAAGGGTATCCAGCAAGATGAAGATGTCATGTTTCCTGTTCCTGTCGAGGTCTATTGGGTCCCTGGTCCTGCGTTCCTCACCGTCCACCAGCATGTTCTGGAAACCCATCCTCCCGATGTCGGATAAGACATCCTGATGGGCTCCCTTTTTTCCCCTTACCATCGGGCAGAGCACCCTGATCTTTCGGCCTTTCGCCGACAAGAGCCCGCTGATGATACGGTCCTGGGTCTGGGCTTCGATCTCCCTTGAGCATACCGGACAGTGAGGTATCCCGATCCTTGCATAAAGGAGCCTCAGATGGTCCATTATCTCGGTGGATGTCGCCACCGTCGATCTGGGATTATGTGAGGGAGCATGCTGCTGTATCGATATCGAAGGTGAGAGTCCCTCTATGGAATCGACATCCGGTTTGTCCATGACGCCAAGGAACGTCCTGGCATAGGAGGAGAGGGATTCAATGAACCTTCTCTGGCCCTCGGCATATATCGTATCGAAGGCCAGGGATGATTTACCTGAGCCGGACAACCCCGTTATCACCACCAGTTTTCCCCTGGGTATCCTCACGTCGATCGATCTAAGATTGTGCTGCCTGGCACCCTTGATCACTATGTCTCCATCGAGCATCTGACCCTTTGCGGGCTAGACAAAGCTAGCATAAAAATGTGCTCCCCGGGAAGGTGGGCAAAAGTGAATTGCCTCAAGGATCATTCAAGGGCCTGGGAGATGATCGAGATTACCCAGTCGATCTCTTCTTTGGTGACCACGAGTGGTGGTGCGAACCTGATGGTCTGAACATGTGTGTCCTTAGCAAGGATCCCCATCCCTCTCATCTTCTCCAGGTAGGTTCTTGCAGGTCCGGCCTCTTTCTTAAGCTCAACTGCGATCAAAAGTCCCTTACCCCTGATCTCTTTGACCTTGTCCGACCCCATCTTCTCCAATCCGAGCAGGAAGTATTCCCCGAGTTCTTGGGCCCTTTCATCAAGCCTCTCGTTCTCCAGTACCTCCAGAGCTGCGATGGCAACGGCGGCGCCGATCGGGTTACCACCGAAGGTGGACCCGTGTGTACCCGGTGTGAACACCTCCATCTTGTCTTTGTCCGCAAGTGCGGCTGAAACGGGATAAAGGCCTCCTCCCAATGCTTTACCGACGAGCAGTACGTCCGGCCTCGCATCCTCGTGCATGAAACAGAACCTTTTTCCCGTTCTACAGAAACCTGTCTGTATCTCATCCAGGACCAGAAGGACATTGTTCTCCGTACATATCCTTCTTATTTCCCTGAGATATCCCTCGGACGGGACCTTGACTCCCGCCTCACCTTGTACAGGCTCCACAAGAAAAGCCGCAGTGTTCGGAGTGATGGCTTCCTTCAGAGCGTCGATGTCATCATAGTTGATGATCCGAAATCCCGGGGTCCTGGGACCGTATCCTTCACATGCGTCAGGGTCCGTGGAAAAACCCACTATCGTTGTGGTCCGACCGTGGAAGTTACCGGAACATACTATGATCTCGGCCTGGTCCCTGGGAATCCCTTTTTTTTGGTATCCCCATTTCCTTGCAAGTTTGATCCCTGTCTCGACAGCTTCGGCCCCGGTGTTCATCGGAAGCGCGACCTCATAACCGCAATAAACGCACAATCTCTTCAGGAACTGTCCCATGATGTCGTTATGGAAAGCCCTACTCGTAAGGTCCAGTTTATCCACCTGTTCCTTCATTGCTTTGACTATATGTGGGTGCCTGTGACCCTGGTTAACTGCCGAGTAGGCAGATAGGCAATCCAGGTACCTATTTCCCTCTACATCCCAGACCCACGGTCCCTCGGACCTCGAGAGGACCACGGGTAGGGGGTGGTAGTTATGTGCGCCGAACTCAGTGTCCATATCTATGATATCTTGGGTTCTCGACATAGTGATGCCCCGCTGTCATTGGTTCATTTCCTGGACCCCATAAAGGAAAGGCCTTTATGTAACTTGTCGGACCTCGGGAGATCCTCATCTCCTTCTCTTCTTCCTTGATCGGGCAAGCATCTCTTTCTTCAGTTCCGTCAATCTGTCCCTGAGCATTGCCGCTTCCTCGAAGCGTAGCTCGGATGCTGCCTGGTGCATCTCCTCCTCGATCAGGGTTATCCTTTCCTCGATCTTATCAGGTTCGTTCTCAGCGAACATTTCAAGGGTAGGATGTCCCGCCCTCTCCCCGATAATGGACCTGATATCCTTCTGAATGGACCTGGGAACTATCCCGTGGGCCAGGTTGAAATCCATCTGTATCTGACGCCTTCTGTTCGTCTCGTCCATTGCACGCTTCATCGAACCGGTGGTGTTGTCAGCATACATTATCACCTTGCCAGAAACATGTCTGGCAGCTCTTCCGATCGTCTGAACCAGTGAGGTTTCTGAACGGAGGAAGCCCTCTTTGTCGGCATCAAGTATGGCCACCAGAGAGACCTCCGGGAGATCGAGCCCTTCTCGCAGGAGGTTGATGCCGACAAGAACGTCGTACTTCCCCAGACGTAGATCGCGGAGGATCTCGATCCTGTCCAGTGTCTTTATGTCGGAGTGGAGGTAATGCACCTTCACGCTGAGCTCCTCAAGGTGCTCTGAGAGCATCTCCGCCATCCTCTTCGTCAATGTCGTGACCAGGACCCTCTGCTTCTGATCGACCCTCTTCCTTATCTCACCGAGAAGGTCCTCGATCTGACCCCTCACCCGTCTTACCTCGATCTCCGGGTCCACAAGACCTGTAGGTCTGATTATCTGCTCGACGGTCCTGTTCGCGCGTTCCATCTCGTAGGGTCCTGGAGTGGCCGATGTGAAGAGCACCATGGAAAGCCTCTTCTCGAACTCCTTGAACTTCAACGGACGGTTATCGACAGCGGCCGGAAGCCGGAAGCCGTATTCCACCAGGTTATCCTTTCTCGACAGGTCGCCCTTGTACATTCCTCTTATCTGGGGGACCGTGACATGGGATTCATCTATGACCATGAGATATCTGTCGTCCGGGAAGAAATCAAGGAGGGTGTAAGGGGGCTCTCCAGGTCTCCTGCCATCGAAATACCTGCTGTAGTTCTCTATCCCGCTACAGGTCCCGGTCTCCCTTATCATCTCAAGGTCGAACCTGGTCCTCTGATCGAGTCGCTCCGCTTCGAGATATTTATCCTGACGCCGGAACCATGAGACCCTTTCCTCAAGGTCCCTCTCGATATCACGGAGTATCCCCTCTATCTGTTCGACCCCGATGTTGTAATGTGTCGCGGGGAAGATCAGGGCTCGCTCAAGGGTATCCAGAACCTCTCCGGTGATGATATCGAAATACTGCAGGGATGAGATAGAATCATCGTTCATCTCTATCCTCAGGACCCTGTTCCCTATCTCTGCGATCTCGATGACGTTGCCTCTGGCCCTGAAACTTCCCCTAATAAGGCCTTCGCTCCGTTTGTATTGCATTTCGACCAGGTTCGAATATATGTCCTTTCTCAGGACCTTCTGTCCATGGGCGAGGTCTAGTGAATGCTTCCGGTATTCCTCGGGGGAACCAAGACCGAATATGGCCGAGACCGATGATACGACGATGGTGTCCTTCCTGGTCATCAGGGATTGGGTGGCCTTGTGCCTGAGCATGTCTATCTCTTCATTGATGTCAGCTTCCTTCTCGATGTAGAGGTCCTTGTGTGGCACATATGCCTCTGGCTGATAGTAATCATAATAGGAGACGAAGTACTCGACGGCGTTATCGGGGAAGAACTCCCGGTATTCGGATGCCAGTTGAGCAGCAAGGGTCTTGTTGTGGCTGAGAACAAGGGTAGGGACGTTCAGCCGTTCCATGACATTTGCCACGGTGAAGGTCTTTCCTGACCCTGTAACGCCGAGGAGCGTGACGAAACGCCCTCCGTTGTCGAATGCTTCGATGATCTCCTCAATGGCCTTCGGTTGGTCACCGGCAGGAGGGAACTTGGATCTGATAACGAGGTCCCTTGGCATCTACAGGTCAACCCCGTTTCTATCTGGCCTCTCCCGCATTATGATGACCTTCCTTCCTATCCTTGTGACCTTGCCGTCAGCTATCCATTGTATGACCCTCGGGTACCAGATATGCTCCTGTTCGAGGACCCTTTTCGATAGGGAATCCTCATCATCATCGTTCAGCACATCCACCGGGAACTGGAAGATGATGGGACCATGGTCAACATCCTCATCCACGAAATGTATGGTCAGCCCTGTGACCTTGACCCCGTATTCCAGGGCATCCCTGTGGGCTTGCGCTCCGGGGAAAGAGGGAAGGAGAGCAGGGTGGATGTTCACGATACGGTCCTTCCACATCGAAACGAACCATCGTGACAGCACTCTCATGAAACCGGCCAGGACTATCAGTTCGATCTTGTATTCCACGAGCACATCATTTACTTCCCGGTCGAACTCCTCCCTTTCCTTCCCCCTGTGATCGATCACCACGTAGGGTATCCCGCGGTCCTTCGCTCTCTGGATGACGAATGCATCGGACCTGTTACACAGGAGAAGGGCGATGTTGAGGTTGACATCCCCGGATCCATTGGCATCCACGATGGCCTGGAAATCGGTTCCCCGACCGGATGCCATTATGGCGATCCTCGGTCTTTTCATGCTGCTCCTGCCCATTGTACCACCCATAGCAGAGTATGCTGGTGAACCTTTCTTGATGTCTTCGATGAGGGTGTTCCCCTCGAATGGAGATGGAGGACAGATCATTACATTTCACCTCCCCGACCTGGAAAGTTGGTATGACATAGGTCCGATTTTATTTTAATATAGGGCGTCAGTGCTTGAAAAGCCTGACTCCGGTGAAGACCATGGATATATCGTGTTCATCAGCTGCCTGGATGACCTCAGCATCCCTGATGGAACCGCCGGCCTGGGCCACTCCGATCACACCTGCTTCGACAAGTGTATCGATACCATCTCTGAAAGGGAAGAAAGCATCCGATGATGCTACCGCGCCCTTCGCCCTTTCTCCGGCTTTCTTGCCTGCTATGAAACATGAATCCACGCGACTCATCTGTCCTGCTCCCACACCCACCGTACAGTTGTCCCTGGCCATCACGACGCAGTTGGATTTTACATGTTTTACAACCTTGGTTGCGAATACCATGTCCCTAAGGTCCTCATCGGACGGAGGCCTCCTGGATACGACCTTCCATCCGGACGCATCCATCTCAGGCCATGTCATCGTCTGAATGAGAAGGCCGCCCTTCACCTTGACCACCCTGTGATCGGGTGGTATATTACCGACCACGGGGCGATCGGTCCTGATTATCCTGAGGTTCCTCTTCCTCATGAGCTCCTTCAGCGCTTCCTCTTCGAAGGATGGAGCGATGACCACCTCGAAGAACCTCTGATCGATCCGTTCCGCCGTTTCGAGGTCGCATTGACGGTTCAAACCTATTATACCGCCGTAAGCACTGATGGGGTCACAGTTGAAGGCCCTCTCGAAGGCATCCGCAATGAGGCTTCCGGCTCCATGAGACCCGATCGCCACTCCGGATGGATTGTTATGCTTGATGATGGCACAGCAAGGGTCTTCGGGAAATTCCATAAGTATGTCCAGCACGGCATCTATGTCGTAGATATTGTTGAAGGACAGCTGTTTTCCCCAGAGGACCTCCGAACCATGGACGGAGATCCCTGAGTATCCCGGGTCCATGAAATATGCCCCTTTCTGGTGTGGGTTCTCGCCGTATCTCGTTTCCATTACCTTCTCGAACCTCAACCTCAGCGAGTCCCCCCAGGGAAGTTCGGGGTGGAACCTTTCCTGGAGCCAGTTGGAGATCGCCGAATCATAAGAGGAGGTCATCTGAAAGGCCTTGATCGCCAGTTCTGCCCTGAGCTCGGGACCGACCTCTCCTATCGTCTCGATCTCCGATAGGACCCGGTCATAGTCCCTGCTTTCCACGACCACGGTGGTGAAGCGGTGGTTCTTCGCTGCGGCTCTGATCAGGGAAGGGCCCCCGATGTCTATCTGCTCGATAGCATCCTCAAGGGATACCTCTCCGTCCGAGACGGTCCTCTCGAACGGATAGAGGTTCACTGCGACAAGATCTATGGGAGATATGGAATGTTCCCTCATCTGCGATACGTGGGACTGCAGGTCCCTTCTTCCGAGGAGACCCCCGAAAACTTTTGGATGCAGGGTCTTGACCCTTCCGTCAAGGATCTCCGGGAATCCCGTTATCTCCTCGACACTTCGGCATTCGACACCTCTTTCCATCAGGTATCGATGCGTTCCCCCCGTGGAGATGACCTCGTATCCATTGGCCTTTAGACCCTTGCAGAAACGATCGATACCTTCCTTATCGGAAACAGAAACCAGAGCGGACCTCATTTCACCGGTCATATCGTTTTAAAGGTAATCCACTATTAATTAAATAAGGTTTCCAAGACCTCTCATGTCCTGAGGTCCTCCCTGATGAAGGAGACCTCCCGTATCTTGGAAAAGGTCCGATTGATGTAGTACATAGATCTGATCCTTTTGAATATGTCGCTCGCCTTCTTCAGCATCTCCAGAGCACTTTCCACATCCATTTGCTGGAACCGGATCAGGCCGAAATTGAAATAGGTGACGGCCAGATGATAGGGGGCATCGATCTCCTCCAGTGTGGATACGGCCGCCTTCATCTGGAGGTTCGAACCCTTGAAGTCCCGTTGTAAGGAGAGGAGCATCCCTTTTACTCGGTAGGCTATGGATCGCAGGAGGCGGTCCATCCCATCTATCGAACCCTCAAGGTCGTGCATGATCTCGTCCGCTTTTTCAACTTCTCCCAGTTCCAGCATCAGGTCCGCATTCAGAAGCATTACCTCTATCGCTACCTTGGACGGTTCCCTGCTCTGGACCCTGGATTGTATGATGTCCCCGTACCTTTTCGCCTCCTCCACCTCTCCGAGCTTGAGCAGAACACACGCCATCTTCACATGTGCCAGGGAAGCCTCGTTCGAAAGTCTTCCATCCTCTCCTTTCTGAATCGCCAATTTGTAATAGGCCAGGGCCTGGTTGAAATCTCCGATCTGAAAGTAGATGTCCCCGATCTCCACCAATCCCCGTACATGGTCGATCCCTGTCCTCGTTCCAGTAAATTCCAGGTATTTGATATAACATTCAATTGATCGGCTGTAGTCTCCTTTGTGCAAGTATATGGACCCTAGCCCCTTGAAGGACAGAGCGGTCTCTTCCTCATCCCCCATCTTTTTGGATAGTTGGAGGGACCTCAGATAATGCTCCACGGTGGCATCCCATTCGAACCTTTTCAAGAGGAGGTCGCCCATTCTCCTGTTGTTCCTGGCGGAGAACCGGGATAGTCCGCTCTTCTCGGTGTACTCAATGGCTTTTCTGTAAGAGACCATACTTTCCTCGATGTTCCCCCTTGCATCCTGAACATCACCTCTCAGCTGAAGGGTCTCGATACGTATCCTCCCTGTCACCTCATTGTCGTCAGATCTGTCGATGCAGTCATCCAGAAGGTCCAGGACCGACAGCGCATTATCCAGGTCGCCATCCCTTAAGGACCCGATACATCGTTCGATCAGGGCAGGTAAGGCCTTCTCAAGGTCACCGCCGTAATAGAGGTGGAGGGCCAGATCGTATCCGGTGTCCTTGTCCTGCAGGTTATCAGGGAGTTCCAAGAGGCCGGCCACCTTCAGGTGCATCTTTTTCCTGGTCTCGCCTGGGATACCCTCGAGGATCAGCTCCTTAACTCCTGGCTGCTCAAAGAAGAAGTGATCTCCTCCCTCTTTCAGGAATCTCATATCCATCAGAGTATCCAGTGCGTCCAGGACTCCATCCAGATCGATCTCAAGCAAGGATGAAAGCCTTTCAACGGTAATACCCTCTCCCAGAACCGCAGCCATCTCCAGGACACTTCTGGCCTCATCTCCAAGAGAGGAGATCCGGTTCCCGACCTGGCCATCTGCCAGGTTCAATGGTGGTCTGGTATGCGTTGATATTGGCAATTCAAGTTCCGTGGTCCTTTTTATGAAATCGATTATCAGGCGAGGATTACCTCCTGTCTCTCTCATCATTGTTCCTGTGTCCTTGAGGTCCATACCATGACCAAGGAGAGCTGCGGCCAGAAGCATGGACCTTGCCTGATCGAAACGATCAAGGGTCAGAGTGATATAGAGATGCTCCCTTGACATCCTGCGAAGAGTATCCCCCAGGGAGATAGGTCCCTCCGGGTCGTTTTCGACCGAGGATCCCTCGGACCGGTAGGATCCCAGGATGAGCAAATGCTCTCTCCTGGCATCTCGTGAAAGGAACTGGATAAGGTTCTGGGTCGCTTTCTCGCTCCATTGGAGGTCTTCAAGGACCATCAATGTCGGTTGATGCTCGGATATCTCTTCAAAGAGGATGGGCAATAGTTCGTAGATAGATATCCCGGTCCTCTTTGCGTCCGTTCCCTCCTCGCCTTCTTCCTCACGGACTGGGAAAGGAAACCGGCTTTGGTCTTGGGATGGGTCGCTCCCGGAATATGTTGATCGCTCATTGCGAGGTAACAAGAGTTCGATCAGATCGTAACGGTAACCTCCAACCATTGGAAGTTCATGCTGGATGCGTTCTGCGATCCTGTTGATGTCCGATCTCTCGAGGTCTTTCTTGCCTATTTCAAAGTGGTCCTTAATCATTTCTATGAATGGCTGGTAAGGGTACTCCCTGTTGTCGAAGCACCTGCCAGACATTACCAGGAATCCCATCTCACGGGCAAGCTTGGTACATTCGTCGATGAACCTTGTTTTACCGATCCCAGCCTCCCCTTCCACAAGGACCATACCACCCCTTTTGTTGATGGCCGATCGAAGGTATCGAACGATAGTGTCCTTCTCATCTGCCCTGTTGACAAAAACAGGCTGGTCGGGTATGTTCGTCAAAGAGCTTCCATTGTTCATGTTCGTGGGATTAAGCGGGCAATTGGTAAAAAACCCTATCGATGTGTTTCCATCTGATGGACCATATCGAAATTTTATATACCAGGATGGGTTAAAGGGGATGCAAGACGTTTACCCGGCTTGGCTTAGTCTGGCTAGAGCGGGGGACTGTAGTTGGAAACCGGAGTTTTCTCCGGCACCCCGCCGATATCCCTAGATCCCCGGTTCAAATCCGGGAGCCGGGACCTTTTTCCATATGATCATTTTACCAGTTGGGACCGTATAAGGCTCCCGTTCCCAGCTATGTACAAGCGAAGGCCAGCACAGAACCTTATGTATTTTTACACAGTTGGTTCTGTGCGACGGTCCGGGAGCCGGGCGGGAGAGCTGTGAGAGATCGTGTCAGGTTCATTCATTCAATTCCACCTCTCCCACAGGGTCCATGAGGCCCTTGTAGTAAAGGTAGAACCGGCATCCTTCGGTTATTTCTCCTCCATCTTTTATATCGAACGTATCTAGCTGGTCCAAAAGTGTCATGGATGGCGTATCTATGAACCTGATGGTCGCGTTCAAGGGGACGACCATGATATCTGTCACCCTCCCCTCCAAGAGGGAATCTCCTTCCGGGCTTTCAATGTGGAATGTGAAGTTGGATATGAATTCAGGGGACGAGACATCACTTATTCTCACCAGAAAATACGGGCCCGTCAGAGGCGTGGCTGATTGATAATGACATTCCATCATAACATCCGGAGGGGTGGCCGATCCGTTCACGAGTATCGTCACCCGAACAGTGGATGTGTCCCACTTCATCTGTGGGTCCGTCAAGGGTCTATCGGTCACGTTCAGGGTCACGATATAGGTCAGTGTATCGACCGGGGGGGGATAGGTATAGATGATATACATACCAAGGACGTCCCGGTCGTTGTCCTTGATCCCGTCGTTATTGCTGTCCACACCTGCATCCATGTCCCATGAGTAAGAGAGTTCATCCCCATCGGGATCGAAGGACCGATTGGCGGTCAAGAGCAACTCCTCACCCGACATGATAGTGATGGGATAGCCCGCATCGGCAACCGGAGGTCGGTTCGGACCTCCGTTCTCATCCCCGTCCCCGTCAGAGCCCTCTTCCCCGGATTTAAGGAATAATAGATACCCAACGGCGCCAAGGATGATGATCGCCACAACGATCCCGATGACGGCAATGTACCGGGCATTCAAACCCTTTACCATGATGATCGAAGGAGATTTGTTCGTAATTACCTTTTCGGGAAGATGGTGACCGGTATTGATCGGTTCTCTGCTGTTTATCCTATTGACCCAGTCCTTCGTATCACTTCCGGTCATTTCAAATATACCGTAAAATGGTCAATATCGATCCATCCAACATGAGGAAAAAACATATAAAAAATAACTGGCCCCTGATCTTCCTTGAGGGGCCAGTTACAGTGTCATGTGAGGAATGCCTCACCTCTTCATTATCTTCATCCAGCCCTTGGATTCATATATCGCAAGGTTCCTCGTACGCAGTGCATTCTCGAAATCCCCCCAGCTGATCACCTCAAGCCTCTTATTGTTGCCCTTGGTGAACTGCACCCCGGAGGTTCCAACGACCCGGCCGGGTTTAAGGTTCTTCTTGGTCGCGATATCCTTTGCCTTCATCACGTCTATCTTGCTCATTGCCATTTTTCCATCCTCCGAAGAGGGTAGCTACGTCCCCTACCCTGTTTTCTGTATCGAGTGCTGGCTATATAAACATATTCCTTCTGGCCATCCAATTTTACGGTTTTTTCGGAAATTGTTGAGAAAATTATTAATTCAAACTCCTCTCAGGTTTAACAGACCAGGGATATTCCAAAATATCGCAAGGTAAAGAAAATTCCACTATGTCCACAATATATTTTTCAAGCCCATTATCGGGTGTCAGGATGGATTATCATTTTTCTATCCATTTTACATCTTGAAAAATGTAAATATGTTCTATTGATGGTCTTGACCTATCCTTTTACGGGACATCCACCCGATCTATCAGCCCTTTCAATTGGTAGCCCCGGGGCGCAAAGCTAAAAACAAGGAAGGCTCTACTCCGGTTCTGGAGGATGACCGATGAAAGCTTTGGTCCTTGCAGCAGGTCAGGGTGTACGGATGGGGCCCTTGACCGAGAATATGCCGAAACCCATGCTTCCAGTGGCTGGCCGCCCGTTCCTGGAACACACGATCCTTGCCTTGAAGGAAGCCGGGATAAAGGAGGTATGCATCCTAACGGGTTATCAGGGCAATACGATCAAGGACCATTTCAAGGACGGGGAAGCTCTCGGTGTGAGGATATCCTATCTGGTTCAGCCCAAGATGCTCGGAACTGCCCATGCGGTCTCAATGGCCATTGGATATATGGACCAACCGTTCCTCTGTATGAACGGCGATGTAGTGGTCACGACCGGTCTCCTCGAAGGCATGATCTCGAAGTTCGAGGAGACCGGGAACACGGTCATGACCCTGATCGGTGTTCAGGACGCGTCGAGGTTTGGCCTGGTTACGATAAAGGGCGATACCGTCAAGGATATCGTGGAAAAGTCGGGGGTTCCCGTTAAGGGGCCGATCAATGCCGGGACCTACCTCTTCAAACCCAATATCTTCAATGCTATAGAGAAGACCCCCATCTCTCCCAGGGGCGAGTATGAGATCACCAATTCCATCAAGGTCCTGATGGAGAAAGAGACCGTTTCAGCATTTGTATCGGATGAGAAATGGATAGATATCGGTTCTCCCTGGGACCTTCTCAATGCCCATGAGATATTCATGGACCGGATCGTGACCGACATCCAGGGCGAGGTCCAGGAAAACGTTCATATCCATGGCGAGCTCATATTGAAGAAGGGTGCTGTCATCAGGTCAGGGACCTACCTGGAGGGGAATGTGGTGATCGACGAGGGTGCCGTCATCGGCCCCAATTCATACATCCGGGGAAGCACCTATATCGGTAAAGGCTCCAGGGTGGGAGCTGCCTCTGAGGTCAAGAATTCGATAATAATGGATAAAACCCACATACCGCATCACAATTATGTCGGTGATTCGATCATCGGCTCCCGATGCAATCTTGGATCCGGTACGAAGGTTGCCAACCTTCGTCTGGATGATGGCATGGTCCCCGTGACCCTGAAGGGCAAGAGATACGATACGGGCAGGAGGAAGCTCGGTGTGATCATGGGTGATGATGTGAAGACCGGGATCAACTCCACCCTTGATGTGGGTACTATAATATTCTCGGGAACCCGGATAGGCCCGGGAGCTCATGCCGCTGGAACCATAGGAAAGAACTCGAGGGTCCACTGAGGGAGGGCTGATGAAGGTCCTTCTGGTCTCATCCGAAGATACGGCATCCCTCAATATCAGGGACCGCCTCCTCGAAGAGGTAGATTGGGAACATGTGGGCAACTTCCGGGGAATGGAGGTACTTTCATACAGGGACCTGCTCCTCTATCAGAAGGAGGGCATCCATCTGCATTTCGAGAATGTGGACCGTGAGATAGCTTCCCATATGATCGAATATCTTCCGGATATGATAAAGGAAACCTCGTCCGATCCCCTGGACCTGCTTGTCTTCCTGAGCAAGCACCGCTCCGGAACGGGGACCAGATCTCTTACTGTACATCCTCCCGGAAATTACCTGCACGCTGACTTCGGGGGCCAACCCGGCAGACTCCCTCCGTCCGCCCCTTATGAGATGACCGCAGCTCTAAAAACCCTTTATCGGGAAAAAAAAGCTCTCGGTCTTACCGATCAGACCACATACGAGGTCACTCATCACGGACCTATCCTGTCCTCACCATGCTTCTTCATCGAGATCGGGTCGGACGAGAGCAGATGGAACATACCCGAGCCGGGAACGGCGATAGCAAGGGCTCTACTGTCCCACGACTTCCATGTCCCGGACCGCGACCTTCCCGTAGCGATCGGGGTAGGCGGGGGTCATTATGCCCCCAGGTTCACGGACAGGGCCATGAGGAACAAGTACGCCTTCGGCCATATGGTACCTGACCACATACTGGAAAAGGCCGAAAGCGTCCCAGAGCTGGTCCGTTTGGCTCTGACCTATACCCCGGGAGCGGACAATATCATGTTCCATCGGAACTCAAGGAACGGTAGATCGATCGCAATTGCAGAGCGTTATGCGGAAGAAGTAGGTCTGCATGTGATAGAATGATCCCGGTTCAAAGGTGTTTCCCCATATACGGACCCATTCGCTCGAATCCCGATCTCCTGTAATACTCCCTTGCACCGATCCCCGAGGTGACAAGGACCTTATCGCAACCCCATTCCTCCCTGATCACCGAGCCAGCATATTCAAGGAGTCTTTTCCCGTAACCCCTATGCTGCCATTCGCCAAGGGCTTCCCTTCCTATCGGGACCATGGGGCCGAACACTTTCAGTTCGCGGATGATCCCCGAACTGACCATTTCCTCACGATAGGCCTCCTCGGAGGGCTTTCTTATCCGGGCATATCCGACGATGGCATCCTTCCATTCGACCTCGAACGATAGGAATACCTCGATGCCACCAGAAGCGTCGTAATCCCTTCTTGCAAGTGATATGTCCTCAGGAAGGGGCATTGCCTCTCCCTCTTTCATTTTCCTTCCGATCTCCCTGCATCTGATACAGCGGCATTCCCAACCAAGACGGTGCATCTCTACCTGTGCGAGCTGACGGAGATTGCTCTTCTTGACCCCGGCTTCGACGAGCGGGCTGGGGATATCTCGTTGGACCCTCTGGATACGGACCCAAGGTGGTGTGTTCATTTTGATCTCGGCCACGAGCTTTGCCGCATCTTCCGTATCAAGAGGCTCGTACTCACCTGCCATCCAAAGATCGTAAAGCTTTGTCCCTTTTATGACAAGGGTAGGATAGATCTTGATCATGTCGGGTTTGAACCTATCATCACGGAACACCGTAACGGCACTTTGAAGGTCCATATCGATGGTTGATCCGGGAATGCCCGGCATCAGGTGATACCCGACCTTCAGGCCTGAATCCTTGGATATTCGGGTGGCTTCGATGGTCTCCTTGACGCTGTGCCCTCTACCACTGGTCCTCAGGGGCTCTTCAAATACGGATTGCACTCCGAGCTCGACCCTGGTCCCTCCAAGGGATAGTATGAGTTCCATCTCCTCCCGATGCAACCTGTCAGGGCGGGTCTCGAAGGTCATACCGATACAACGGTGCTGTGCGGTCTCGTTCTGTTCCACGGCCTGCTCGAAAGTTGCACTACAATATCCGTTCAGACCATCCAGACATCCCTTGACGAAATCTTTCTGATACACCATTGGTCTTGCAGTTATAGTACCACCCATCAATATGAGGTCTATCTTGTCCGTGGGATGCCCGGTCGCCTCCAGTTGTTCGATCCTCCTGGTGACCTGCAGGTATGGGTCGAACCCATTCTGTGCAGCCCTCATTGCAGCAGGTTCCCTGCCAGTGTAGGATTGGGGTGTCGGGACCTCCTGTTCCACCCCACCAGGGCAGAAGATGCATTTACCATGAGGACACGCGAAGGGAGAGGTCATGACCGCCACGACAGCCACGCCCGATAGCGTCCTTGAGGGTTTCTTCTTGAGGAGGTCTATGAGGGCCGATTCCATATCGGGGCGCATTTTCCTTATATAGTCAAGTAGGACCGAGTTCGTGGGGACATGGTCAAGACCTGCCGAACGAAGGGCTTTGATCTTCTCTTCCTGTAGCTGATCCCTGTCATGGATCATCCCTTCGATCATGCTCCCGACAAGGAATTCCAGTACTGATCGGAGGTCGGTGTTCGTTTTCCACCCCTCACTCTCCCCTGTTGATCTCTGTAAAGGGTTCTGTTTGGACAAACGACGACCTCTGCCGGTGTTATATCAGGTATGATATTATGCTTTATCCTTTATGGACCATAGCCGCCACGGGAAAAGTTATTTTGTGAGTTCATCTTACACCCCCAAGGTGGAACAATGACACTAACGCTTCCGGACAACGAGGATGTCAGGTTCATCTACGAGCAGGTGGACACGCATACTGACTGGTTCAGGGACTCTCTCTGTATGATAGCTTCCGAAAATCTTGTATCGCCCCTTGCGAGGCAGCTTCAGGTGAGCGACTTTACCGACAGGTATGCCGAAGGACTGCCTGGTAAGAGGTACTATAATGGTAATATCTATGTTGACAAGGTCGAGGTCAGGGTCGAGGAGCTGGCAAAGAAGCTATTTCGGGCACCGGAGGCAGATGTAAGGCCTATATCCGGCACAACTGCCAATATCTCCGCATTCTTTGCCCTCATCGAACCCGGGGACCTGTATTTCGCCACACATCTCAATGATGGAGCCCATATCTCTTCAGCAAAATTCGGTGCTGGAGGTTTGAGAGGGGGGGTCGAGATGACCTATGTCTGGGACAAGGAGCGGATGAACATCGACGTTGATGCTACCAGGAAACTTCTACTTCAGCACAGACCCAAACTCTGTCTCTTCGGAAGGTCGGTGTTCCTTTTTCCCGCTCCGATCAAGGAGCTGCAGGATACACTGCAGGAGATCGGATGCCATGTGTGGTATGACGGAGCACATGTACTTGGACTCATAGCTGGAGGGAAATTCCAGGACCCCTTGAGGGAAGGAGCACACCTGATGACAGGGTCGACCCATAAGACCCTACCCGGGCCTCAAGGAGGCGTGATCCTTGGAAATCCCAAGGACGAGGAGCAGTGGAAATCCGTTAGGAGGAGGGTATTCCCGGGAACGCATTCCTCCCATCATCTGATGACCATGGCTGCCAAGGGTGTCGCATTTGCAGAGCATCTGGAATTCGGCGCATCCTATGCCGATCAGATAATAAGGAACGCACAAGCACTGGCCCAGGCTCTTCATGAAAGGGGCTTCGATGTGCTCGGAGAATCCCTAGGGTTCACACGATCCCATGCCATGGTCATCGACGTTTCGAAACAGGGAGGTGGCGCGACCTGCGCATTGGACCTTGAGACGGCGAACATCATCACCAACAAGAACCTTATCCCGGACGATCCCGGCACTTCCATGAGACCTTCCGGTCTCAGGCTTGGTACCCAGGAGCTTACAAGGATAGGCCTCAAGGGATCACACATGTCAGAGGTGGCCGAGTTCTTTAAGAGAATATTGATCGACAAGGAAGACCCGATGAAGGTGAAGGTGGACGTTGCCGCGTTCAAAAAGGATTTCCAGACGATACATTACTGCTTCGTTCCGGGTTCGCCAGCCTATCATAAGTGGAGGATCGTCTGAGCATTGTAGATAAACTTAAGGGGGATAAAAGATGGATTTCGAGATCATCAAATTGCCAAAGGGAAAGAGCGCAGTACTTGGGAAGATCGTCCAGGACGATCTGGTGAGCAGACAGACCATCGCTGTCAGGGATACGGATTCTCTGGGGATGAAGGGAGAGTTCACGATCATCCTGATAGAGGGTTCCGAGCCAGCACTTCGGAGGGTGCTCGAGATCGTCGGAGAGGAAGGAACCATCCTGAAAGGGCAGGAAAAAGAAGAGACCTACAAGAAGATAAAAGACGACGAGGACAACGTGGCTGAAGGTCTGGGACTGATGTTCGGTTGATAAGGTCTCAAACCAGGTCCCTGCAGTACTCAAGTCCCTCTTTGGCCCGTTGGTTGTCAGGGTCTATTTCCAGGATCTTCTGATAACATTCCATTGCAGGTCCATATTCCCCCATCCGCTCGAGTATAATGCCGGTGTTGGACCAAGTTTCAATGGACCTCTCGTTGATCCTCAAGGCTTCATCCAGGCACTGGAGTGCTTCCCTCATTCTACCCGCTCTGTAGAGGATGACCGCCTTGTTGTTCCAACCGTCCTCCGAATACGGGTCCCTTTCGATGGCCCTGTTCAGGTTGGACAGGGAGGCGTCAAGGTCACCCATCTCGGCAAGGACAAGTCCATAGTTGACCATGCTTTCCGGAGAGATGTCGCCCATCTCCATCATCCGTTGATAACAGTCGTAGGCTTCGGAGACCCTGTCAAGCTGGTAGAGTGCCACACCGCACTCGTTCAGCACCGCAGTGTTCCCGGGATCGATCTCCAATAACCTCTTTGACATCTCGAAGGCATCCTCGAAATTCCCCTCTTCCATCAGGATCTTGATGGATATCAGGGATTCATCCAGGACCTCCACTTCCTCTGCCATTATCTCATCCTCATCAAGGTCCTCCAATTCCTCCTCCATCCCTTCGTTGTCAATTTCGATAGTGCCGATCGATCCTTCTGCAAGAGGATCTTTTCTCAGGTCCTTGTCATGTTCTGAGGTAAGGATCGGTCTCTCGATCTCTGTCCCCTGTTGGAGCTTTGATCCTGCTGTCTTGACCTCCGGGTGATCGAGAGGATGATGGATCGAGGTGGGCCTGTCGATCAGGGTCTGGACCGGATGGGGTGTTCCATTATCGACCATGACGCCCAACGGTATCTCGGTCTCATTGTCGATCGAGGAGGGTTCCAGGGGGAGCGGCTCGGATGATTCCTTCATACCGGGTACTGGTGCATGGACTGGTATCGGTTTGTTCCCTTCTTCGAGTCCGGGTCGTGGAGCCGTGGCGATGATAGGCTCCGAACCATACTCCAGTTCATCCTCCCAGTCAACCTTTGTATGATCGAGTACATCTTTGAGCTCCTTATGGGCCGTTCCATCTGAATGGCATCTACCTTCATCCTTCTTCTTCATATCTGTCACCCCTTTTCCCTCATATTGTCCGTGGTCTCCGGCATGTGTCGTCCCGTCAGGGGGCTTTTCGATCGGATCCCTCTCCAAAGGGTCGATCTCCCCCTCATTCCGGAAGGTCGGCGTGTCTTTTTCAGTCTTTATCCCGGTCTTTACCTGTTTTTCCTTCTTGATATCGTCCAACAGTTGTGCCATCTCCCTTTTTATCTCGACCTGGATATTCTCATTCGTTCCTCCCGACCTCTGGAGGATATGTTGTTCCCTCTTTCTCAGGGTAAGGATCAGATGGAGGTGTTCCTCATCTGAGATGCTGAGATGAGAGCGGATGTCATCGAGCAACTGCTCCGTGAGCATGTCCCTTTCACCCATCTGTATATATTGCTCGACAAGAGACCTGTAGAACTCCAAATTATGGGCACGGTTCTCATCCTCCTTCTGTTTTCTGGACCTCACACCCTCCTGGTCCTTGAACAAGGCAGCCAAACCTCTGCCAAGGGCTGTTGTGTGTCTCTTAACGGCCATGGGATCATCACCTTTTCGATCCAGCCCTTGATGGACTTCTAACAGTTCTCATACCCTCTATACTGGATCTACCCCTATTATTTGCAATCACATTCGTGTTTAAGCAATTTACGGTCATGGTACTTTCACTCATCCCTTCCGACAACACCTTAAAGAGGGGATCATGGAATGCCTTATATGAGTGGTCTTCATGACGAGACGCGAAAAGAACGCGCCCGAAATAGGAACAGACGGGGCGCTTAGGGAAAATGATAGTGAGGAACGGTTAAAACTGCAAGAAGAGGTCCACCGTTTATCGGAGGAACTGGGGATACCGGTAGATGAAGCTGCCAGGATCATCTACGAGGAAAAAGGGATGAGGTACCCGGTGAAGACCAAGGTCATAGGTGCAATAACGGACCTTTCACCCGGAATGAGGAACGTATCCCTTCGTGCAAGGATAGTCTCCGTCCAGAAAGTGGAACGAAGCTCCAAGGACCCATATTTTCGTGGTTACATAGGTGATTCAAGCGGAGAGATCAGATACACCGCATGGGAGGACCTTGATCTTCAGGTGAACACTCCCGTATTCCTCCAGAATGTGTTGATAAGGGAATGGAACGGAAAGCCCGAGGTGGTATTGAACGACCAGTCGTTCATTACGGTCATAGAGGACCTTGAAGGCCTTCTACCTAGGATCGATAACTCGGTCCCATCTGCGCTTACCGAACTTAACGGTCATTCCCGCGATATCGATATTGAAGTGAGGATAATAGAGGCCAGGGAGACGATGGTGACCTCCAGGGGCAAGGAGAAGGAGATAGTGAAGGGTATCGTGGCCGACAGGACCGGTAGGATGGAATTCACATGCTGGGGACCTGTGGACATCAAAGTGGGAGGATGTTACAGGATCATCGGGGGCTATGTCAAGGAGTTCAGGGGGGTCCTCAACCTGAACCTTTCCCCGGGTTCGATATTCGATCCTCTGCCCGATCCGAGACTGCCTCCAATGGATGAGCTTATACGGCCAGAGGAATCCCGGATGGTCAATCTTCTATCAGGCAAGTTCTCGGGGCCTGTCTCGATCAGAGGTGTCGTCCTTTCAATAAGGAATGGCTCCGGTCTGTTCCAGAGGTGTGTCGAATGCGGAAGGAGAATGGACAAGGGTATCTGCACCGTCCATGGGAAGGTTGCATCGGAGTGGGACCTTGGCTTCAAGGGGATCCTGGATGATGGGTCTGCAACAGCCTTCATAAAGGGTGACCGCAATATCGTTGAAAAGCTCCTTAATAAGACCATCGAGGAGGTCACGGAAGAGGTGAAGGAGAACCTCGACCCGGATACGGTCCTGATACAAATGGAAGATATGCTCAAGGGTAGGCCGGTCACCGTGACAGCGGACCCATCGCTTGACGAGTACGGTGTTATCCTGGATCTCTCGGATATCTCGTTGGGGTGGGACGTGGAACAGATGGAGCGGGAGATCATCTCCATGTTGGGGGTGATGGTTTGAAACGGAGAGAGCCAGCCTATCCGATGCTTATAATGGACCTGATATCCTCGACCAAGGAAGAGACGACAACGGATGAAGGATACGTCAGAACATCATTCGTTTCCATTACCGGGGCCAGGATGTTCAGGGTATGCATTGCCGGCATCCTGATGGATATGGACGACATCGGGTCCGACGGATCACCCATATTCAAGCTCAGAGTTGCCGATCCCACCGGTGGTATCACTTTCACCGTGGGCAGGTATAGTCCCGACCTGCAGAGGAAGTTACCACAGCTCAGGAATACCTACCCGGTGCTGGTGGTGGGCAAGGTCTCGAGTTTTACTTCAAAAAGCGGTGAGGAGGTGATCACTCTGAACCCCGAGATGATCATAGAGATCTCTAAGAATGAGAGAGCGATGTGGAACCACCTGGCATCCCGGGATGCACTGGCAAGGTTATGGAAGTTGGAGGGCAGGGGCCCGCTGCCCGGACGTTGGATGGAAGTTCCGCGACCCGAAGACCCTAGGGGTGGAGAGGAGGTGGATGAAAAAGCCAAGGGCATGGTCCTGGACACTCTTCGTTTCCTGAACAAATCATTGTTCGCAAAGGAACTTGACAGGATCGGGAAGGGACCTGGCCGATCGGAAACCATGGAAGGTAACGACCAGATGGAGGAATATGAGAACATGGTCCTCGAGATGATAAACGAGCTCGACAGGGGAGATGGGGCAAGGTGGGACGATCTGGTGGACCATGTGGACCGCAATAGACTTTCAAGGGACATAGTGGAGGAGGTCGTGTCAACTCTGCTGGACAAGGGTCTTGTCTACGAACCGGTGCTGGGGTATCTAAAAGCAATATGAGCATAGGACCTGTGAACAATTCAAATATTGGAAATAGGTACCCATATTATGGTCAGCAGAAAGAAAGTATTCATCGGAGCAGCATGGCCATATGCGAACGGACCTTTGCATCTTGGGCATATTGCAGGTTGTCTCCTACCTGCAGATATATTCGCGAGATACTGCAGGTTGATGGGTTATGACACGCTATTCGTATCAGGCTCGGATATGCATGGGACTCCGATCATGATCACGGCAGATAAGCTTGGACTTGCTCCGGAGGAGTTGGCCGAGAACAACCATGCCTCCATTCTCAAGACGATCGAGGAGCTGAGGATCTCATATGATCTCTATACCAAGACCCATACAGAGCACCATTTCAAAGTGGTAAGCGAGATATTCCTCAGGCTACTTGAAAAAGGCTGGATCGATAAGAAGAGGGGTATAGCCCCATATTGTCCCAAATGTGACAAGTTCATGCCCGACCGCTATATCGAGGGTACATGTCCCTACTGTGGATCTGGCGATGCAAGGGGCGATCAGTGTGATAACTGTGGTAAGGTTCTGGATGCGTCAGAACTGCAATCTCCCCGTTGCAAGATATGCGGAAGTTTTCCTGAGTTCCGCGAGACCGAGCATTTCTATATTCTGCTCTCCAAGCTCGAGCCGAAGGTCAGGGAGTTCATCGATACCAGAAAGGATGAATGGCGAACGAACACCAGGAACAATACCGAGAACTTCCTGAGGGACGGGCTCAGGGACAGGGCGATCACCAGGGATATGAAATGGGGTGTTCCGATACCGGTCCAGGGCTTTGATGATAAGAGAATATACGTCTGGTTCGAGGCTGTCTGCGGCTATCTTTCCGCATCGATGCTGTATTCCACGAACGTGAAAAAGCCCAACCTCTGGGAATCTTACTGGAAGGACCCCCAGTGCCGTCATTATTATTTCCTTGGAAAGGACAATATACCGTTCCATACGATCATCTGGCCGGCCATTTTGATCGGATACGAGGGGTTGAACCTCCCCTATGATGTCCCCTCGAACGAGTACCTGCAGTGGGATGGGGCACAGTTCTCGAAATCCAGAGGGCATGGAGTGACCGTCAACGATTTCCTTTCGGATCATCCCGTGGACCCATTGAGGTTCTATCTTTCCCTCAACATGCCCGAGAAGGGAGATTCGAACTTCGATATGAGGGAGTTCGTTCAGAAGAACAACACGGAACTGCTCGGTGCTCTCGGCAACTACCTCCATAGGGTGGTTACATTCATTGTCAACAATTTCGGAGAGGTCCCTCACAGGGGGCAGTTATCAGAGGAAGATGTCAGGATGATCACAACTGCAGAGACGCTCTATAAAAATGCACTGTCATCCATGGAGAAGGTCAGGCTCAAGGAGGGTATCACCACTATAATGTCGCTTGTCAATGAGGGCAACAGGTATTTCAACGAACAGGCTCCATGGAAGTCGATCAAGGAAGATCGACAAAGATGTGCGACCGTTCTTAATGTGGCTCTATCCGTTGGTAAGATCATCATGTATGGAATGTATCCATACATACCTCATGCTGCGGAACGGTGGTTTGGAATGCTCGGGACCACCGGTCCGGAAGACAACGAATGGAGCGAAGCTCTGGCGCCTTTTAAGGAAGGTATGAGATTGAGCATGCCGTCCCCCCTGTTCTCGAAGATGGAATTCGAGACCGCGGAGGAGGAGCAGACCGGTTGGAAACCCATGGATGATGTCGAAAAAAAGGAAGATAAGGAGGAAGAGAAAATGGATAATGTATCTTTTGAAGAGTTCATGAAGCTCGACCTCAGGGTCGGGACCGTCCTCTCTGTGGAGGAGCACCCGAACGCGGATAAGCTGTATGTATTGAAAGTGGACATGGGTGAAGATGAGCCCAGGACCCTGGTTGCAGGCCTCAAACGTTTCTATACGAAAGAGGAGATGCAGGGTAAAAGGATCATAGTCGTTGCCAATTTGAAGCCTGCAAAGATGAGGGGTGTGACATCTAACGGCATGCTACTCGCTGCGGAGAACGAGGAGGTCGTTGCTATGTTGACAGTTGACCCATCTCGCGAATTGCCACCCGGGTCGAAGATCCACTGACCTTCAGGCGAACATCGAGTACCTTTCACCTCTACTCTGGGTCTTGTGAAGAGAGAACAGGTCCCCTTCCGCTCCCGTTTCCTTGACCTTCTTTATGGCTTCCTTGAAATCCTTGAGGTGTACCTTTCTTCTCTCCTCTCGGATGGCGAACATACCGGATTCGGTGCAGACGGCCTTGATCTGGGCTCCGTTGAATCCTTCCGTGACCGCGGCCAGGTCATCTATTGAGATATCACTATCGATGTTCATTCTCTTGGTATGTAACCTGAAGATCTCCTTTCTGGCCGGGAGGTCCGGGAGAGGTATCTCTATGATCCGGTCAAGCCTTCCGGGCCTGAGAATGGCATGGTCGAGTATATCCGGTCTATTCGTGGCTGCTATTATCCTGACATCGCTGAGATTGTCGAAACCGTCGAGTTCGGCCAGTAACTGTATCAATGTCCTGTGGACCTCCCTGTCTGCGGAGGTGGATGAATCAGTTCTTCTACCGGCTATGGAATCTATCTCGTCGAGAAATAGTATGCTTGGCGCCCTTTCCTTGGCCAGCTGGAACAGCTCTCTGACCATACGGCTGCCTTCCCCGATATACTTTTGGACCAACTCTGATCCAACCATCCTCAGGAATGTGGCCTTGGTCTCCCTGGCTATCGCTTTTGCCAGAAGGGTCTTACCACATCCGGGGGGTCCTATAAGCAGAACACCTTTTGGGGGGTCTATTCCCACATCCCTGAAAAGGTCCGGTCTCAGGAGAGGCAGCTCGACCACTTCCTTGAGCTCCTTGATCTGTTTCTCAAGTCCACCAACGTCCCTGAAGCTGAGGTCCGGTCTCTCCTCGATCTCGGCAGCTCCCACCAAGGGGTCCTTGGACGATGGAAGGATCGCAGTGACGGACATGTTGTCCTTGTTCAGGGATACCTTCGTCCCTATCAAAAGTTCGTTCATATCCACGGATGATAGGACCTTCACTACGAAGCTGGGCCCTCCAGATGTCGAGACAAGGACCTGATCGTCCGTATAATGATCGACGATCGTTCCAACTATCAAAGGTGGGGATTTCATACGATTGAGTTCCCCGTTCAGGAGCATGACCTTGTTCTGCAGCCTCATGACCTCGTTCTCAAGATATCGCTTCTCCTCGTTCATTCTCAGCGATTCCCGTTTCCAGGGGTTGTTCTCGCTATCCCACTGCATCCGGGAGAGTTCCTCCCTTATCCAATCTTTCTCAGTATGGTCCTCACTATCCGACCACCAGGGGTCCTCCCCTTCACTATCCTCGACCTCGAAGGAGATATTTTCATCCTCTTCATCGCTTATCTCCTCGTTCTCTGGCCATTCGGCTGAGGCCTCAGCCTTTTTTTTCTTCATCATTGATCCTCGGAACGATAAATCTATACCAGGGGTTTTAATCTTTTCCTATAACTGTGACAACAGGGTCCAGTTCCATAACAAGGTTTAATTATCAATCATAGGATTTTGTGTGGGGTGAACAATTGTACGAGGCAGTACTGGCCGTGAATCTTAAAGAGAGCTGGGTGGGAAAGATCTCGCGACAGCTACCCATTTCGGTCAACATCATCGATACGATAGCTTTTGGCGAAGAAGGGGTCCAGGACCTTGCTGAAGTGAAATTGAACGGGGCCGACCCGGGTCTGATAGAGAAGCTCATATCTGAGTATGATCACATCGATTTCGTGAAGGCCAGCAAAGTGGATCAGGATAAGGTCATCGTTATTGTCGGGACCAAGGGATGTAGCGGATGTCGGTCCATTCTGGAATCAGGGTGCTTTCTTATATCCGCTTCTACCGATGATCAGGGGTGGGTCGAGTGGAAGCTCATACTCAACGAGAAGGTCCAGCTTCAGAAACTGGTAGGGTCGCTCGAGAAAAGAGGGATCGATAGCAGACTGATCCTGATACAACCAGTGGATGACAGGGAATCCCTCACCCCCAGACAGGAGAAGATCATCAAGACCGCCCTGGAGAGAGGGTATTATGATTTCCCCAAACGTATAGGCATAAGGGAACTTGCCAGATTGTTCGACATATCGACGGCTTCCGTTTCAGAGACACTGAGAAGGGGTCAGAAGAAGATAATAGAACACTACTTCGAACAGAAGGGTGAGTAGGATATGGGGAGGTCGTATCGGCCTGAACGATCGGGTTAGGTGCGAATCTTTTATATGATATCCCCCATCCAACCTTAATATCGTGAAGGATGGTGATCTGATTTGAAAAGGATCTATCTTGATTCCAACTCGGCCATGCCGACAAGGAGAGAGGTGGTGGAGGAGATGCTGCCATTCTTCACCGAGCACTACGGGAATCCTTCCTCCATTCACGAGCTGGGGAAGAAGCCTAGACGTGCGATGGAGGTCGCCCGTGAGAGGGTTGCTTCCCTTATTGGCTCGGACCCATCCGAGATTATATTCACATCCGGTGCAACGGAATCTATCAATCTTGCATTGCGGGGGCCGATACCTTTCAGAGGTCCCGGTAAGGACCGTATAGTTATCTCGCAGGCAGATCATCAATCCGTGAGGGCCACATCGGCCGCTATAGAGAATTCAGGGCTCAGAAGGAGTGTTCTTGAGCTTGATGGATCGGGAAGAATTTCCATGGAAGAGGCAGAGAGGACGATCGGGGAAGATGTGTACATGGTATCCATCCCTTTCGCCAGCCACGAGGTCGGCACACTGCAACCCCTGGGAGAGGTCCTGGAACTGGTCAAGGAGCATGGGGCACTCTTTCATATCGATCTGACGACGTCAGCCTTCCAGATACCGTTCGATGTCAAGGAGTTGGATGCAGACCTTGTGACCCTTTCCTCCGTCGATCTGATGGGTCCAAAGGGTGTAGGTGCACTCTTCGTAAGGAAGGGAACAGGGATATCCGGGCTGATCAAAGGCGGAGGTCACGAGAGGGGCCTCAGGAGCGGATCCGAGAACATACCCGGGATAGTTGGATTTGGAGCCGCAGCTGAATATGTCAAACAGAACATGTCAATATACTCGCCGAGATTATGTTCCATCAGGGACCATCTAATAAAAGGGCTCCTAGGTATACCCGACAGCCATTTGAACGGACATCCAAAGAGCAGACTGCCGAACAACGCGAACATCAGGTTCGACTACGTAGAGGGTGAATCGATGCTACTTTTACTGGATATGAACGGTATCTCGGTCAGTTCCGGATCGGCCTGCACCCAGAAGAACCTTGAGCCTTCCAGGACACTACTTTCCATGGGATTGAGACATGAAGAGGCCCATGGGAGCCTCCAGTTCACAATGAACCCTGACAATACAATGGAAGATGCAAAATATGTGATATCGATAATGCCTGAAATCGTTGAGCAGTTGAGGGATATGTCCCCTCTCTACAACCCATAGGTGATCCGATGACGAGACTGGAATATACCAAGAAGGTGCTGGAACATTTCAAGAATCCCAGGAACGTTGGGGAGATGGAGGATGCCGATGCCATTGGTACTGTCGGTAATCCGGTCTGCGGCGATATGATGGAGCTATCCATCAAGGTAGAGGGGGACAAGATAGAGGATATCAAGTTCAGGACCTTTGGCTGTGCATCTGCAATAGCCACGACCTCGATGCTTACCGAGCTCGTGAAGGGGATGGACCTGAAGGATGCAGAAAATATCAAATGGGCAGATGTCGTGAAAGGTCTGGAAGGACTCCCTCCCGTCAAGGTACATTGCTCTCTGCTGGCCGTTGAGGCCTTGAAGGCCGCTTTATATGAATATTACAGGAAGAAAGGTATCAACAGGACGGACCTCAAACCCAGGGATGATGAGGGGGACGAGCATCACGGGGATTCGGAAAAGGCCTGCGGACCCCTGATATAAGGCCTAACTTGAACGAACAGACGTCCGTTAACTCAATATTCCAAGACAATATTTGCGGTCCGATGGGCCGAACGTTCCCTGGGGGCAAATAACGATGCATTTCAGAAAGGTGGTGACGCTCTCATTGCTGTTCCTCTTATCCTGCCTCACCTTGTCTGGAGTATTGGGGAAGGCCTCCCTCCCTTCCCAGGACCTAAAATTGGAGTGGTGGTCTTTGGAATTTCCCCATTTTGAAGGTGATCCCCGATATATTGTCCATCTTGGAGCTTTCAGGTTCGACCCAAAACTGGATGCCGAAGCGATATGGAACCTTCCGGGAAGAACATCAGGCGGTCCTCTTCTTGTCCAGGCGATTGTTCCATCATCCATGGTGGAGATAATGGGTCGCAATGGGGACACCTTTGATCTGATAGATATCGTCTCATCATCCTCCATTGTGGTTCAACCCCAAATCGATTTGGGTCATTTTCTGCTCTCGATAGGACCCTATGCAAGGGCTGTCGTCCCTTACCATCCATTGTTCAAGGTGGAAGGTGGTCTGTTCCATAGGGTATCCGCAATGGATGGTGAAGGGACCTCACCACTGATCCTTGGTCTGTACACACCTCCCGATGAAGACCTGTTGAGAACCCTCGACGACCTTTGTATCGGCGGATCGACCTATCAACCCATGGACGGGACCGTTTCCGGGACCTTCAGGCTAGGAGATGTGATGGACCTCTCAAGGATCGAGGGAGTATCCCATGTCTCTTTAGGGTGGGAAGAAGGCCCCGACAATGATGTATCGGCCGATATCATCGATGTCATGGAGGTCCAGAACACATTATCACTTGACGGAACGGGCTTGATCATATCTGTCGTTGATACGGGATTGGATACAGGACAGAACAGCACGCTGCATGGTGACTTCCAGGGCAGGATCGAAAGGGTATACACCTATGGAAGGCCCGGGAACTGGTCCGATGCGGACATACATGTATGGAACCCTTCTACCAGCTCATGGGATTAAAAGGGGGGGCACGGAACACACGTTACGGGATCGGTCCTGGGGAACGGTACCTTATCATCCGGGCAATACCGGGGGATGGCACCGTCCGCTGGCCTTGTAATGCAGTCCACAATGAACTCCACGGGTTCCCTTTCCATCCCGGCATACAATACTCTATTCTCCGATGCATACAGGTCCGGCGCCAGGATACAGACCAATTCATGGTCCACTAGAGGATCCTACGGTAATTACACCTGGAGGTCATGGCAGACCGACAATTTCATATGGGGGAACAAGGACCTTCTGGTCCTTTTCTCCGCAGGGAACCAGGGTTCGGACGGACCTTATTCCATTTCGACACAGGCAGTATCGAAGAACGTCATCGCTGTCGGAGCTTCCGAGAGCTACCGGCCAACTATAAGTTCGACGGCCAATAACATATCGGAGATGGCATCGTTCTCATCTTTGGGACCTACCTGGGGTGACGGCAGGATAAAACCGGATGTTGTGGCTCCCGGGACCTGGATCCTATCAACAAGATCCTCGCTCATTACGGATTTCTGGAACCATTACTGGGGCAGCAACTCGACATACCAGGGAGTGAACTCGAATTATGCATACAACGGTGGGACATCGATGTCGACCCCTATCGTGGCGGGAATGGCAGCATTGATCGCCCAGTATTTTTCTGAAGTCGAGGGCCACTCCCCGTCCGCGGCGCTGATAAAGGCAGCGGTGATCAACGGCGCCCGTCCGTTGGATGACAAATGGTCATCCGTCCCGAACAGCAGAGAGGGTTGGGGGAGAGTGAACCTTTCAAATTCATTGGGAACGGTGGACAGCGATGCAGGGAGAATGAAATATGTGGATAACTCGACGGGTTTGACGACCGGGGCATCCCATACAAGACTTTTCACGGTTGCGAACGGCGACAGCGATCTTGTCATCACTCTGGTATGGAGCGATCATCCCGGATCGAACACGAGTTCAACGAAGCTTGTCAACGACCTCGACCTGAAGGTCACAACTCCGGACGGGAGGAATTTCAATGGAAACGATCTCCAGTCCCCTTACAATGATACAAGGGACTCTGTGAACAATGTGGAACGGATCGTGATACCGGCCCCCCAGGCCGGCATCTATACTGTGAACGTTACCGGGTATTCGGTCATCACAGGGACTCAGCCTTATGCATTCGTTCTTACAGGTAACATATCCGACGCGGTGGGCTGGATCCAATGGGAGGAGGAACATATACCGGCGAACGGTTCCATCGCTCATCTTCTCCTCTCCGATTCCAATCTGACAGGGGGCGGATGGGTGCAGGTCAAGGTGAACACGACGACAGACCCCTCCGGAGAGCTCATCGATCTTTCCGAGATGGTCGATGGAAGTAGAGGTCTTGGTATATTCGAGGGGTCCGTAAAGGTAGTGACCGGAACACCATTGGAAGGTGAGGTCTCTGTCTCAGGTGATGAACAAATAACGGCCTCATATGAAGAGGCTTATCCAAAGAGGACGGTCATGGCCAGGACAAAGGCCCTCATTCCACCTTACATACTGAACGTAACACATGATACCATCGGAAGGACATTGACATATATGGACACGGTGACCGTGACCATATCGGGAACCCCGGGGTTCACATCCTGGTATGACGTCGTAGGATTGAACGGTAGGTCCAACATCCAGGCAAGGGATGATGGGATAGCACCGGATACTGTTGCATCTGATGGTAACTATTCCGGGTACTTTACCGTGCCAAATCTGATCAAGGGGAATTTCTCGATCAGAGGTTATATCCATAAGCTCTATCTTCATCCTACAACCGGATATTCCACACATCCGGTTCGTATCGATACGAATTTGCCCCGAAGACCCGCAAACCTCTCGATATCTGTTCTGCCATCCGGTAACTCGCTCAGGCTGGAATGGGAAAGTCCAGATGACACAAATCTGATGTCATATACCATCTGGAGGGCGGTCGAGGACCTGCCTGGTAGCGATATCCCGGGATCGTTCTCAAATGTTCATTCCACCCCGGACAACCGGACATATTACACTGATAATGGCCTTGTTGACGGTAAATCGTATTATTACAGGGTATCCTCTTTCAATCTGCTTGGATACAACTCCGAACCCACGGATCAGGTGAGTGGTGTACCCTGTGATACGCAACCTCCTTGGTTCGTATTGAACGGACCTGTCAATGGTAATGTGATCTCTCGGGAGGTCCTTCTTGATTATTCAGCGGAGAATGACACTGTTTGGGTCCAGTTCGAGATAGCCCGGGACTGGAATGAGGACATGATACCCGATGGTCCATGGTCCGATCTTGAAAGCGACACGACCCCCTCCGATGGCCTGATCTGGGATACGGAGACCCGACCTGAGGATATAAAGGAGGGAGAATGGTTCATTCTGAGAGCGGTTGCCGTTGATGAAGCGAACAACAGCAACACAACTCTCCCCCTTGCAAGGTACAGCATCGATAACAGTCCTCCCCCGATACTTGATGTATTTTCGGGAACCGAGGTCTCCCAGAATATCTCTCTATATCATCTGTTCGGGGAGGCCGAACCCCTGTCCGTCGTTGTCATCCTAATGGGCGACCAAACGATACGCAACATATCAGTGGACAACGAAGGCAGGTTCGGGGCATATCTCGAGCTTTCCCCAGGCGTCAATGAATTCCAAGTAAGAGGATATGATATGTACGGGAACGGGCCGACAGTGTTTCCCTATCCCCTTTACGTCGTGTACGATCCGGATGACCCGGTGGCTAACATCACCCAGGTCGATGCAGTGACCTCCACCGGTTTCCTGCTGGATGGGTCAGGTTCCTACGATATCGGACCGGTCTCAAGGCTTTCAGGTGTGGTCAATTATACATGGGCACTCTCATTCTGGGGTCAGAAAATGTTCCTCTATGGGCCAGGTCCAAGTTTACATCTATCCAGACCCGGGCCTCTATCCATCTTGCTGACGGTTCTGGATGCGGCAGGTAATTCGGATCAAGCATACGAACAGATATCCGTCCTGGACGATCAGACACCCTCTCTGGAACGACCAGACGACCTCTATGTCCAGGAAGACACACTTTTTGAGCTCAAGGCCCAGGGAGTGATAGACAACGACCCCCTTATAGAAGAGGTCGGTCTGTTCCTTTGGCAATTCTCCGGACCGGATGAACTGACATTGGAGGGTTTGGAGGTGGAGCTGATGGTGATCACTCCTGGAAGATACTCCGTTGTCCTTTCCTTGACCGATACGGGCGGTAATTCGATATCCGTCCCCTTCCACCTCACGGTCATGGATATTACGGTCCCTCAAGCGGTAGCGGGTGATGATCAGACAGTGATCAGAGGGACCCCTGTCAACTTGTCAGCCTCTCTTTCTTCGGATAACGATCCGGACTTCCCCAACGGGGCTAACTTCACCTGGGTCTTCAAGGGCTCGGATAGGATCCTGTTCGGGATGAACATCACTTTCATTGCATCGGAACTCGGGGAGCACCGGATACTGCTGAAGGTCACCGACCCATCCGGCAATATTCAACTGGATGAACTACTTTTAACCGTTGTAACAGATGGTGTTCCTCCCTCTGTTCTGGAGGTCTTTCCACATCCTGACGTTCAGGAGATAGCTCCGGGAACGGTCTTCAGGCTGACATTCAACGAACCTATCGAGACCGAAACCATCGATCCGGGTATCTTCCTTTATTCATCTGGCATGGAGAGGGATATCTCCATTTTATCCATGGACCCAAGGACGCTGCTGATCACCCCAAAACTCCCTCTGGACCATGGAAAGGTCTACATATTGAGGATATCAGAAGCATTGAAGGACATCACGGGGGAGCCTTCACGGGTCCAGGAGTTCAGGTTCGTGGTGAGACCAGCATTCGAGATCATCAAGGTCAACGGGCTAGGTATAGATCGCATCTTGATGTCCCATCTTTCGGTCCATGGAGAACCGATGGAGATAACGTTCGAGCTATCCGTCCCGGCATCACCCGAAATGTATCTCGTACTTTCGGACGGGACAGCAGGCATCCAATCTTTCAACTCGACCTCTGTCGAAAACAGGACGGTCTTGTTCTTGATCGATGGTTTGAAGGGGGGAGAGTATACTGTTACCCTTGATGGGACCTCGTTGACGGGAGATCCTCTTGAAGGTGTAAGGAGCTTCAATGTCCATCTGGAGACGGGAGGGTCCGGCGAGCCCATTGAGAGTGGTGGTAAGAAAGCTATGTGGATCATCGTTCCCATCGGGATATTGGTCATAGTTGCACTCACGGCAACGGGTCTGGTGCTTGTAAGAAGGTCAAAGAGCGGATCAGCGGCGAGGAACACGATAGCTGGTCCGGAACAGGATGAAGGTCCGAACCCCCTAGTACCCCGAGAATTGCCCACAGAGGATGTCCGGCAAGACCTTAAGTAGTGGCCATCACGTTACAAGAGCTGTGCTTTGGTCGGTAAAATGGGAAAAATCAAATAGTATCGATCACTAGCAAGGGGTGGAGGTTCAAAAATGGACTTGAGACCGAGGTTCGGCAGGACCAAGCGACGTAAACCCGATCCTTCCAGGTTCTGGTATTATCTCAGGTTGGTGCTTTCCGGGATCTCCATGACCACAGGCATGCTTCTCGTGATCCTTTCAGCCTCGGAACTACTGGTCTTTTTCATTGACAGGGTCGTATTGAAGAACGACAACTATCTTGATTGGGGACGGGCCCCTCTCATTATCTTGATATCATCGGTCCCCTTCTTTCTCATCTATCTCATCATGAACCTACAGAGATTCCGGATAACAAATTTTCTTCTGAAGAAGTTCAAGACCTCCAAACCACCTGAAAGGATCGAAACGATAGATCTCGATTGAAAAAAGTATCAGGTGCTTTCTATCCTTGGCGCAAGAAGGTACCTTGCGTGTCCCTGGTCCTCCGAGAAGTCGAACTCGATCTTCATGGGATAGCTGTTACCGATGTTCAGTACTATGTCCCTGTTGGCCCCAATACCCTTCATCAACTGGCTGAAGTAATCAAGGGAGAACGAGCTCTTGGCAGGTTTCTCGAAAGCAACGGTCTCGTATTGCTCACCCTTGGCAAGTTCAAGGGTCATCGAGGAGAGGTCCTCGGAGGAGGTCATGATTATCCTATCCTCCGAACAGTCGAAGGTAATGTAATCAGAAATCGAAGCGGAGACCTTGAGGGCTTTCTGAAGCTCACCGGAATTCAACTTCAATCCTACTGGCAGTTGTAGGTTCGGTACCTTGGGATCGGAGAATCCGGAAGCATCCACCAGGGGCAGCTTCAGAGTGAGATTGGACATGGAAACGACAAGTCTGTTGTCGGTGTCCAACTTCATCATCACGATCTCATCCGCTCTTCCTCCCTTGAGGTGTTCAAGAAGCCTCTCAACGTTGAGGCCCAGTTCCATCGGTTCGACATCATATCTATCGAAGGCTTCTCTGGAAAGGGTCAGATCGACCAGGGCCACATGGGCCGGGTCGACCGCTTTGATCTTCCAACCCTCCTCATCGGCCTTCAGCTTGATCTCACCGACGATAGGTGTGAGTATCGAAAACACGCTTCTCAATGTTTCCACTTTAATGTCTATCTCGAACATATCCATCCCCAGCTGGCCGATATCGCGTTCCACTGCCCTAATCAAGGAGGGCAATAATAAAGTTTGCCTAAAGACATCCATGAATCACCTGGCATCATTCTTCACTCTCCCATTTGCGTCTGGTGGCGATAGCTCTTATCATTGATATGGAGAGAGAAAGGAACAATACCATGGAAATGGGAACCCATTGCATGGAAAGGATCCCGGGTTCTGACCATTGATTTCCCTCAATGGGTTCGGATATTTCGAAGATACATGCATCAAAGCCCATTCCTTCTCCGGTAACCCTAATGATGAACCCGACCTCTCTATCAATGTCCACATCGAGCGCTTCGAGGACGATCACCCCTATGAAGCCCTGGTCCAGGTGCACGGTCTGGAGCGAGCTTGTATCTCCCGTTGACAATTCAATGCTTTGAAGTTCGATGGTTATCTCCCCCTCCCCTCTCCATGCGACCTCCAGACCAACCTCGAGGGAGGATATCCTGTCCCCTTTGAGATCACCAAAGGACCACACCTTCCGAACATCCACCTGGGATTGTAGAGAACCTCCGATGTCGAATAGAAGTACCTCCCTGAGGTATTTTGCTGCATCTTGCGATCCGAAGAGAACACCGACCTCTCTGTTCTCAAGTCCTGATGTGGGCCCCCAGTTGAAGGATGAAACCCAGACCCATTGGCGATCGACTATCATCCCCTTGTTATGGACCATGTATATCTCTCCCTCCATACAGTAACGCGGGGAAGGGTGCATCCGGATAAGGAAATGATCTTCGACACCCATTTTTTTCAGGACATCAGTGATCTGCTCTATCTTTTCCAGACAGTCCGGGACAAGGTCACCATTGAAATCCGAACCATCAAGGAGCAGGATCACATTGACACCCCGGGCGGCAGCGTGGATCAATTCCTCCAGATACGGGTTCATTATGTTCACGCCATACTTCTCTCGGTCGGAGGCGTATGTGAATGGTATAGTATCCATGCCGGAATTGTAAAGGAGATATTCCATCTCAATGTCCATCAGCTCCAGGATGATCTCACTTTCCGATCGCTTTATCAGATCAAGAAGAGGGTTCATCTCAAGACATAAATGGTCAGGGGTGATCAGGATAGATCCATTACCTCCATGGTCAGTATATAAAGGGTCGAACCATTGTCTGTAGATCGGGTATGAGCCAGTGGACATAGAGGGTGCGATCAAAAGGTCATCGGTCTCGAAAAGGACCCCGCACACCTCGATATCGGGTCCCTCCCAGTCATCCATGAACACTTCTGTAAGATCTCTGGCCATGTCCTTTGAGTGGAGGTTCACGATCCATCCCCTGGTTCCGGAACCATGAGGACTTCCAGGAGGGGGGAAGGAGGTTTCCTTGAAGTTATCGGTGCTTATCACTACTAACTCATTGTCCATCACGAGGTATTTGGCATGATCATAGCGATATCTGTCGCGGATCCCCAGTTGAGTATTCGTGACCATCTTCCTCACCTGTATCCCTGCCGATACTAATCTCGAGATGCATTTCTCCTCGCTGTAGCTCAGACCTCCCACAGGGTTCCCCTCAAGGAGTAACTTGACATCCACTCCTCTTTGATGGACACCTACCAGTCTGGAGGTGATCCATTCCGATGTAAGTTCGTAGACATTCACAAGGATGTTACTATCTGCTTCATCGAGGGCCCGGCAGAGAACCTCGGAACTGGAGTCAGGGCATACTCCGACCGTCATGTCCCTGTACTCTCCTTGATCGAACAGGTCCATCCTTGACTGTCCTGGGTATCTTGGCCTGATGGACATCCAATCCTCCCTGGTGTTCGTATCAGTTTCCCTGACCCGGAACAGGACCGTCCCCCAACTGATATCCGGACACGGCGGCCCCATCCATTCTCCCATCTCATAAGTGGTCCACACTCCATCAGGAATGAATGCTGTTCCCCAACTGACAGAATCGATGATATATCCTCTCTTATCCCGGAGCATGACCGAATCGTTGCCGTTTGCCAGCTTTAGCATGCCACTGCAGGGAAGTGCACACAGCCACTCCGTTGAACCCCAGGAGATATGTGGCAGATAACCGTTCTGTGAGATTAGGTCCGTGCTGTTCTTGGTTATGAACAAACGATCACCTGGTCCGAGTATGACATTTCCGAGGATCAGGATGCCGTCCGAAGTGATACCAAGCCCTTCATCATCGCTGATCATGAGACCCGATAGATTCATCGGATACGGTCCAGTGTTCATAAGGCATACATATTCATCCGGGTCATTGGCAATATAAGTATCATAGTAGACCTCTTCTATCCTTATGGAAGGACAGCTTCCGATATTCTGGTCCTCCCCTTCGATCAAACCCCATGGGAACGGGTTGGCCCTCTCCCATTCCGCCATGAACAGATCCTGGAAATGGCTCTGGGCATTCCCTGTGAGTACCATAGACCGCAGGTCTCCTTCACGATCGTAGCAAGGGAGGGTCGTTCTCGCCTCTTTATCAGTGATCATCATGGACCCCTGAAAGTATCTGCCAGAATCCATATCACCTATCTTCACCACCACCGGGAGCCCCATCTCCTCCGAGGCTTTGACCAATCCCGCAGCTCTCATGAGCAGGTCTTCTGAAAGTTCGCTCGGTGAGAGGAAATGGTCTGATGCGATCATCCGGGAGGATGCATTCGACACACCCCCATTGGAACCCGGACCCAGAACTTCAAGGCATTTGGGACCGAGTATCAGCTTGATCTCCGTTCCGGAATTGGCCAATTCCAGGATATACGTAATATCCAGTGGTCCCTCCGAGTGATGTATGAGCACCTTGCCAGTATCCATCGGGATATGGGTGTCCAGGAGGGGTCCAATGCTCAGATGCCCGCTCTGCGTCATCACCGGTCGGTCCGAGGGTTCGAGACCTATGGATCGTTGTGAAGGTTCGGTCGGTTCTATCAGCGATAATCCGGCAAGATCGTTGCTGGATACTCTCATGTATCGGTCCATGATCTCCTGAACCGTTCCATGGCAGAGAGGTCCAAGCTCTGTTCCGAAATAGCATGGTATGCCTGCATCCTTGCCGTCCTGTCCCGTTACAAGAGGTCCCGATACGAACAAGATCCGATCACCGCAAATGATCATTGATGTCCCGGCAACCCTTCCAACGTCCAGGGTATGAATGTCTGCCCCTTTCTTGAGGAGATATTTGGCATAACCCGCCCTGGTCGACACCGGGTGGAACAGCTCATCGACCTCACCCAGGGGTGACCAGGGTTCACAGGTCAGAACGATCTGGAGACCAAAGCCTTTTGAAAGATGGTCTCCCAGAATGCCGAGGACCCCTTCATCATCCAGGGTGGATGTGATCAGGAAGAGGTCATCGTCGACCTCCAGCAACCATTCGAGACCGTTCTCGAGGGGACCCTGAAAGAATACCCCTGAAGCGTTTATTTTCGGGATGGATACGCAGGATAGGGGGTCGGAACCCAACCCGACCGCCATCCAGCCTTGGGAAGTCCCGTTCGAAAGCAGATATCTCCCCATGATAACATCTTTAGAGGGTTTCCCGATTTTTCCCTCACCATTCCCCCATCTTATGGTGTCCAGGACCTTGTTCTCCCTGTCGATCAGAACCAGGTTCCCTTCAGTGTTGGGCATTATCAGCTCAGGATACATCGGGACCTTGCATCCATCGATCCTCCGACCATCCAATACCGTTGAGTCGCCGAAGGACAGATCAGGTAGCCTTCTGTATGTCTGTTCGTAAGCCTCAGGGTCCTTCGCTATGATCAGAACATCATCTCCCGTTATCACGGTCCCATTGGGTATGACCGCAGCACGTCCAGAGCACATGATCATCATGCCGGATAGGTCCCGGTCCGAGCACTCACCAGAGATCACTATATACTCACCGGGGCCTGACACATCAGGATCAAGGAGGAACTCCAGGAGGAACCCGCCACCCCTATCCACGGTCCAGTCCATCGATGTGTTCGTATCGATCAGCGTATCGGCTGTCGACCTGACCCGATATAGCACCGTTCCCCATGTTGTCTCAACGGCATCCCCATGGGTCCAGCCGTGGGCATCTGTGGCAATACCTCTTAGAAGTACCATGTCGATGTCCGTCCTGAATTCGGTCCTGAGCAGAAGTCTTCCAGTTTCGAATGGGTCGGGAACCTGAAGGGATGAGACCATTCTGCTTGCCGTTGATCCTCCTGAGATATTGAAGATCATTATATCTGGATCCAATCTATCACGCGCAGCCTGTCCCCATATTACAGCAGCGGCATTCCCAGGTCGAAGGACGACACCTTTTGGAAAACTGGAATGTGATATCCCATCCGAGATCCGGACGCCGGAGATATCCACATCTCCTTTTGTGGGATTCTCAATTTGCATGAACCTCTCTTCGTAGGTGCAGTTCCAGAGAACCCTGGTGATCATCAATCCTGTCTGACCCAGTGGTATGAGAGAGGGTACGGCATCGAAGGTGGTCGTCCAGAGGTTATTGTCCTCATCTATCTCCTCGATAAGGCCCTCCTTGTCAAGTATGAGCAGCAATCGGTACGAGCCCTCCAGCCCAAGGGTGTCAACGGTTACCTCGAATTCCCTTTTTGACGTGGTGGTCATGTCCTTGAAGACCACCTCCTCATGCACCACTGTCCTATTTTCAACGTCATTATTCTCAAAGACCTCGATGGACAGTTTGATAGTCCCCGGATCCAGCTCCCCGCCCCCCAGGACATTACCTTCAAGAAGAAGCTCCGCTCCGGATGGCACATCTCCTGTCACAACCTTATCTTGATACTCCAGTTTTGCACCCCCGAACTTCACATCGGGGGCCGGGATCACAAGCTCGACCTGATCCTTGAACGATAACGGTTCAAGTTGTTCCCAAGCTACCGATAGTCCGACCGTGACCCTCCTGTCCTCGCCCAATTGGTTGGGAGATCTTGCCATGAAACCACATTCGACTGGTTCATTTGGTCCGATCCATGTCCCTCCGGTAACGTGGTCTTCTATCGTCCAGTTCGGTGCTTCGTAGGTCAGCGAGACATTGAGCTCCCCAGCCATATTGCCCCGGTCCAGTATCCATATGCTTATCTCCTTTGAGGAACCCCTTTCTAACCAGAATTCCTCCTCATCGAAAAGTATCTCCAGGGAGGGGTCCAAACCGTTGTCCCACCCCATAGAACCCGTGCAGTTTCCCGGGGTAGCGGTCCAATCAAAAGGGGAAGAAGTATCATGACCGTCGGGGACCCTGATGATAGATCTGCCAGTGACCAATGATGGGTTCTTATCACCGGTTTCTGATATGGTCCCATTGGATGCATCCCAGAATTTTCCATACCACTCGGACACCTCGTATCCTCTACCCGGTTCACCTACGTGACTGGAAGCCCCCCATGCGACATAATCAACGACCACCGCGTCAACATCTAGAAGGGAAATATCATCCCCGACAGTAAAAAGTGCTGAGGTCTGGGAGAAGAATATCCTGCTTGCCTCGAACGGGATTATGATATCATCGGAAGGTTTTCCAAGGAACACCACTAATCTCTCATCCGTTCCCAGCCAGAGATCGTCGAAGGAGACCACAACCCCTTCTCCATTGGTCAATGTGAAACCTTTAAGGTTCTCTTCCTCACCGATGTTAAGAAGCTCGATCCACTGGTTCCCGAGATTGGCTCCCGGAGGGTCCACCATGATCTCGTTGATCTTCACGAGCGGTGGACCGAGATTTCGAGAACCGGGACTGGGACGGAAGACCTTCCTGATAACCCCACCTCCATCCGGTGCTCTCTGGATCGTTAGACCGGTTCTGATCGATGACCATTCGAAGGAGTCAATCAAGGTTCCGGTATCGTTGCGGAGTTCGACCCTGTCATCCCTTCCGAGCATTAGTTGGGTCCGAACCCTCCATAATGTAGCAAACCCTCCTGGTGCTATCGTTAAACCATGGATCGTGTGACTATCATGGTTGTCCGACAGAGACCAATTTGCCAGATCAAAATATCCATCTGTCGGATTGAATATCTCGATGAACTCATCTTCGGTATTGACGAGACCGTCATCGTTCAGGTCTGTTGAGGGTTCCGGATACACTTCGTTGATAACAGGTATGTCAATGGTAGTTCGATCACCATCGAAGGTCGAAGAACAACCGTTTGTCATATTATGGATGCAGTCCTCCCGATGAACACCACATGGAAACAGGATGATCAAGAGGCAACAGATCACAACCCGGGAGAAGTGACCTCGTAGGTTGATGGTCCTGGAGCTAATATTATCCGATCTAAGAAATTTTCTTGTCCAACGCACTTATATCCCCATATTTAATGACCCCGCTTATAGAAAAAACCTTCCCCCTGGGATTCCCCCGGGGATACTGAGACAATTCATATAAAAGGCCTGTATCTTTCGATACATACCCGTGAAGGATGAATAGGGATGCAAAGGTCTATGCTCGTGAAAGGAAATTCAATGCGCTTGGATAGCATTCCAGTCATTTGCCACAATCGTGAGCTATGTAATAAGCTATATATAGACAGTGATGTCTGCTCATGTCATAAGGGGGTAAAAACCAATTCATCAGTGCTCAAATAATGAGAATTGGTTATTAATGTTGAAAGTGCTCAATTGGATGGTGGATCGTATGAGGGAGCAAGGTGCCATGAAGATACGAACGGTCATGCCCGCAATAGCCATGATCACCCTTCTGATCGCAGCTTCTTTCGGGCTCTTACTGGCAGCTGATGATCAAAGGGTGAATGCTGCAAGTATTGGTTCGATAACTGTTTCGGGGGGAAGTAAAAGGAGTTATGACAAAGTAAACTACCTGCTCGACGGGGATATTCTCGTTACCGGGTCCGGTAGTGTATTAACGTTCTCCAACTCGACCATAACGCTTTCCCAGGATGTTGGACTGGATGGTGAGATCGGAGGAGGCGACGATCACATTTATTCCATAAAGGTCGAAAGCGGTGGACGGCTTGAATTCGTGAACACTCTGCTCACGACACAGACTGGGCAGCTACACCCCTATTTCAAGATCGATATTTCGGTGGATGGTTCCGGGTCCCAGATAAGCTTCAGGGATTCGGCGGTGGAGGGGCCAGGCACTATTATACTGACCGATCAGGCAAGACTGACCTCCGAAAGATCGGAGTTCTACGAACTTCAGGATAAGAGCTTGCTAGCTTATGATATAGATGGTGATGGAAGCACACAGGACGATCTGGACCTCAACGATGACGGGCCATTGTTCTCCTTCTTGTCAGGTTCGATCGCTCTCATTGTTGATTCTGAACTGAGGGATACCCTTTCATTCAAGACCGCTTCAAGGGACGGTATCACTGCGGGTAATGTAACCGTAGGTGGTTCGGGATCGAACTTGACCGTTATCAATTCCTACCTGGATATAGATTTCGAATCCAGTCTATCCACTGGTTCTCATAATATGCTCAAAGTCGAGAACGGAGGGGTGGCTCATCTGGTCGGTGTTAGTGTGAACGTATCTGCTTCCGCCAAAGCGGAACATCCAGCATTCTATGTGTTGGATTCCTCATCTCGAGTTGTCTATTATCGATGGATAGGAGCTCATTTGATGGATGGTATGGATATCCCTGTGGAGGATACGGAGGTTACGGTCTACAGGGTGGAGGGGGGTACAAATACAAGGCTCGTAAGCTCATATCTTACGAACGAGATCCTCGCTTACATGGATAGACAGGCCAGTGAATGGAGCTACACATCACCTGTGGGATGGGCTTTCATTCCAGTGATCACCGACGTTTTCACAAGCGTTACTATGCCAAACGCAGATTCCTATCCGGACTTCCTGGTGACAGTGACCTTAGACGGGGAGACCGTCCAGGCGTCCACAAGGTTCAAGAGCTATCCTGAACTCCCCGATATGGGGGAGCAGAAGGACATCTTCCAGAAGGCCATGGACGGGTCGGCCGTCAGCGAAGAGGCGATCTCGCTCCTCTCCGGTCCTATGGAATTCAGAAAGTATGTTATTAACCCCTCCGGTTCGTCTTTCTTTTCGGACCTCGGAGTGGACCTGACAGTGAGCGGACAGACCAGCATCAGAGGAACATCTTCCGTGATAGACGGTGTTTTCTATCCCTCCTTTTACGCCTTCGACGGACATCTTATTGTAGGATCCGGAGGCCATCTGAAGATCACTAACACCATAGTTGCTTTTATGACAGACGGGTCACCGGCCTACATCCTGGTGCAGAATGGCGGCATCCTGGAATTGGAGAATGTCACCCTTATGAGCATGGGCTTCGATGATCTATATGTATATCTCATGGGGACCGGGAACCCGACCTTGACCTTGGATGGAGGCAAAATGGATATCGGGCATCTTATTGCCAGGAATGGAGCTTTGGCGTACATCGAGGGTAGTTATTTCAACGGCTCGCTCAATCTGATCGGTCCCAATGTCGATGTGAAGGTCACTGCAGGGTCTGTGAACGCGGACAGGATATTTGCCGAGAACTGCATGCTCCAGCTGGATGGTGACCCGGTCCAGGTCGGGAACATCCACCTCTCAGGTGTTACGCTTCATTCATATGACTCTGTGTACAATGTCCCGCTGGACATAGACAATTATGCAATGTTGACCAATGTCTCGTTCTCTGGATCACTGCCTCAGGGGAGGACCAATTGGCTTAAACCGGTAGACTCTGGTGTCATTGCCAGGGCCTGGTGGGTAAACGCGATGGCCCAGGATTCGGTCGGTAACCCCATTTCTGGTTCGAAGATCAAGGTCCAGAGGGTGAGCGGTTCAGTTCTGATCGATGTCTCAACCCATGATACGAACGAATATGGACTCTCAGAGTTCCCGCTTGCACAGGAAGAGCTCAGAACGACAGGAAGGACATTCCTCGGAAATTACCTGCTATCTGCATCTTACAGGAGTTATACTTCTGATCCAATGACCACATTGATCTCAGGCTCTGATGTTGATGCAATAATCACCATTCCCGGCGGCCCTAACCTGGTACCGGGGAACCTTTCCGTGAATGGCACCCTCATAAGTGGTTTTCCGGTAGTTCTGATAGGTAATATCAGCAATGTAGGTGAGTTCGATGCCGGTCCGTTCATCGCCAGAATGGAGGTCAACGGTTTCCTTGTTGGTGAGAGTTCCGTTCCGGGTCTAGCTGCCGGGGAATTCACGGAAGTATCCGTGGAATGGATGACCAGCGAAGGTGAGGCGGATATATCTTTGACCGTTGATGCGATGGACGATGTAAAGGAAACCAAAGAGGACGATAACAAATACGATCAAATGAACTTCATAGGTATCGGACCGGATTACACCATCGACCTTGAAGTTGGTCCCGGTGTTTGGGCTTATGGAATGGTTGGTGAGTTGGACCTGACGGTTTCCAATATCGGTGAGTCGGACCCCGAGGAGAACGGTTTCTATGTTAATGTCACATGGGTGTCCGGATTTTCCAGGGGCATTATTGCTGAATATCTGCATATCGATTACATAGAACCTGGAAGCCATGTCATAAGGGTGGTCGAATGGACACCGGATATCGCCGGTCTCGTAACCATCAGGGTCGAGATATTCTCCAAATTCGACAGAACCCCGATCAATTCCTACGACACGATGGTTCTGGACGTTTTAACCCTTCCTGACCTGAAGATGGTACTGAACTCCTTCAGGGTCGATGCTCCCGTACCTGTCACCGTCAATACCACCGTGACCCTCGAGGTCCAGGTCGAGAATGTGGGTGAGCTTCCAGCAGGGGACTTCATGGTACGACTGTACGATATGGTGAAAGAGCCCGAAAACCAGATAGGTGACGAAGCCCTGATATATGGCCTTCTACCCGAGACGGCAAGTGAGATATCCTTCTCATGGAACGCAGGACTGCCTATAGGGTATCATGACATAATCATCGTCATAGATCCCCTGGATTCGGTATTGGAACAGAACGAAACGAACAACGAAGCGATCATCCCGGTCTTGGTGGATACACCACCGGACCTTACCTTCACCAACAAGGTGGGTGCAAGTCCGAAGGTCGTGACAGAGGGAAAGAACGTCACTTTCTGGGCAACACTGAAGAACGTCGGCAGGACAAAAGCAGTGAATGCCATGATCCATTTCTCCTTGGACTCGGATACAAATGTTATTGAAACCAGGTCCATCGACCTCTCCCCGGGGCAGGAGATGAACATCTCCTTCGGTTGGAAGGCGGAAGGTCTGGGCCTTCATACCCTTTTCATCGTGGCGGACTACTGGGATGCTATCAAGGAACCCGTAGAGACCAATAACCTTCGATCGTTCGACTTCATGGTGATCTCCAAACCGGACCTCTACATGGAAAATGATGATTTCAGGGTGGAGACCAATGAGAAGATCGAGATCGGAAAGGATGTAGGAATTACAACTGCCATACGGAATTCTGGAGAGACAGACGCCCATAACGTCTTCATCAGGTTCTATGATGGCGACCCCGCTGCAGGAGGCAAGATAATCTCATGGAAAGAGACCCAACCCTCGGTCTCGATCGGTCTGATCCCCGCAGGAGGGATGAAAGGGGTGAATGTCACCTGGAAACCGCAGACGGGAGGTTACCACAATATCTATGTTGTACTGGACCTCGCCAATGCCATAGACGAATCAGATGAGATGAACAACAAGGTTTACTGGCCTGTATATGTCCAGACCCTTCCCGATCTCACATTCACCAACCTTTCCCTTTTCCAGGGGGATTTTGAGGTCGATTCAGCGGGTGTCGGAAAGACCCTGGTCATCAATGCCACCCTCGAGAACAAGGGCGATATGCCAGCTCCCTCTTTCAAGGTGAACTTCTTCAATGTGGAGTTCGAGAACGATCCCAACCCGCTCCCGTTGGGATCTGATGTTGTATATCTCTCGGGAACTCTCGAAGGCAGGTCCAGTATGTTCATAGAGATGCCATGGAGAGTGGGATATCCAAAAGGTGTAAGGACAATATTGGTCAGGACACAGCTTCTGGAAGGGGTCGAGCAGAAGGTCAATAACAATATGATAACGGTACCAATAGAGATCTTCGATATCGATGATGTGCCGGAGCTTCTTCCGCTTAACGACACCCTCACCTTCAGTACTGGTTACCCCGGGATCACCATCGATCCACAGACCCATCCGGTAGCTTATCAGGGAATGAACCTGTCCTTGGAGCTTTCGATCTCGAACATCGGTGGAAAAGCCGCCAGTAATACATCAGTGGTGTTCATGTCCTCGAATGCGACTGATACCAGGGTCGAATGCAGTAACATCATCATGTTCATCGAGAACAACGGTACAGATATCATCACAGGGTTCTGGAACCTTAGGGACACAGGGATCAATACACTGCGGATCATAGTGGACCCGGCCAATAATATCAGGGAATTCGATGAGGGTAACAATATTATCGTCCTGACCCTGGATGTAGTGGAAGCTCCGGATGTCACGGTCTCAGTTTTAAGAGAGGGTGGACCCTACAATATCGAGACCGGGCAGTTCGACATGACCAAGGGTAAGGAGTATGATATCTCGTTCATTGTTCGGAACCTTGGAAACCATTCTCTGGAGGGGTTGCTTGTAGAGTATAACGGCCCGACCGATGCCCCCCAGAGACTGATCGATCTCGCACCCTATCAGGAAAGGACCGTAACCTTCACCATAAAACCGGATATCGGTGCCGGACAGATAGCTGTCTGGAAGTGCAAGGTGAACGATGACGATCGTTTCTATGAAAAGGATTACAATAACAACGAGGCCTCGAGCGTCATTAATGTTCTGGAGCCTGAAAAACCAAGCATGATGTGGATCGTGGTCCTGGTGATCATCATCCTTATCCTCATTCTGCTTGCTGTGGCTGGTTACTACCTTTACATGAAGAGTAGAACAAAGGACATGGCAAAATGTTCGAACTGCGGAGGACTCGTCCATATCGATGATACGGTTTGTCCGCATTGCGGTATCGAATTCAGCGATGAAATGGAATGCGAATGCGGTGAAGTGATACCGGCAGATGCGACGGAATGTCCCTCCTGCGGTAGACCGGTCGCGGGCGGTCCCCCTCAGGTCCTCCAAGATGTTGATGATGAAGAAAAAGAGGATTTGGAGGGCGGGGAAGAGGTCGAAGAGGAAAGACCGGATCAGGAACCCGAGGAGCTGGAGGAGGTCGAGGAGGTGCCAGAACCTTCCAGGGAACCACCCGAAGACAGTGGAGACCTTGCAGAATGCTTTGAATGCGGGGCCTTGATACCGGTCTCGGCACCGATCTGCCCTCATTGCGGAGCAGTTTTCGAATAGACCATCCGAAAGGCTAATAAGAGGTATAGGGGCTTCCCTTACAATGGCAGCTTTTAAAGTCGATAGGGTCCTGGAAGGTTACGATAAGGACAACCTGACAATTGTGACCGTTTGCTCGCACTCCAGTCTGCAGATATTCCACGGTGCAAAGGTCGAGGGGTTGAGGACCCTGGGGATAACCGTTGGAAGGCCCCCCAAGCTCTATGACGCTTTCCCGGGTGCGAAACCGGATGAATTCCTGATACTGGATACCTACGATCAGATCCCCGATCTGGTGGACAGTATCATTGAAAAGAACGGTATCGTCATACCGCACGGTTCTTTCGTTGAGTATCTTGGTGCAACCCGCTTCAAGGAACTTCCTCTGCCGACCTTCGGGAACCGAGATGTCCTCGAATGGGAATCGGACAGGAACAAGGAAAGGGTCTGGCTTGAAAGGTCAGGGGTCAAGATGCCTATAGAGATCAAGGACCCCAGGATGATCGATAGACCGGTGATGGTCAAATATCAAGGAGCCAAGGGAGGAAGGGGATTCTTCATAGCAAAGGACCACAATCAGTTCAAGCTTGGAATAGACCATAGCCAGAAGTTCAACATCCAGGAGTATATCATGGGAACCCGTTATTACCTGCATTTCTTCCACTCTCCTCTCAGGACAGAGGGATATAAGGTGGACGGGGCAAAAGGGATCATAGAGCTGCTATCAATGGACAGAAGGGATGAGACCAACATAGACGAGATGTACAAGCTTGGTTCCCAGGAGGAGCTCAAGGAGCATGGTATCTATCCGACCTTCGTCGTCACCGGGAATATCCCTCTGGTTATCAGGGAGTCTCTTCTTGGTCGGGCGTTCCAGATGGCGGAGAACGTTGTCAGGACCTCATATGAGATATTCGGTGGGATGATAGGCCCGTTCTGTCTGGAGACCGTTGTTACAGACCAGCTCGAGTTCGTGGTTTTCGAGATCTCGGCGAGGATCGTGGCAGGTACGAATCCCTACATCACCGGATCGCCGTATTCCGACCTTATCGAAAAGAACCTGTCCACCGGCAGGAGGATCGCACAGGAGATAAAACTTGGAAGGGAGCTCGGAAGGCTCGATGAGATCATCACTTGAAGTGTCAGAATGGAGTGAAGGCCGATGAACCGCCTCTTCATCTTTGATTTCGATGACACACTGGCCAATTTCTCTATGTACAATTCATGGGTCCTCAAGCAACCCATCAAGGTGTTACCTCATATTGGTGGCACGATCAAGGGAGCTGTAGAGGTCCTCGATTTTCTCTCTTGTGGAGGGGACTCTCTTGCAATGTTGTCAATGAACGTAGTCCTGGACAATGAACTTAAATGGAAGAAGTTAAAGCGAGTTGGCATGGACAGATGGTTCAATGAGAGGAACGCATTCTTCGTTCGACACAAGACATCGGAGAGTATTCTTGGTATATGCGGGAAAAGGGAAAAGGACCGGTGCTATATGGTCGGAAATTCCCTGGACCATGATGTCTTCCCCGCCCTTGAAGCGGGTATCCATGCAATATACATCCCGAGACCCTGGTTCATTTCCTGGTTGCCCAGAAGGAACCCCAAGGATGAAAGGTTCCACAGGTTGACGAACATCTCGCAGATCATCCAGCACTACGATGGACTGTGATCAAGAAAGGGTCTCCCATGGACCCCCACTTGACCTGCAACAACCGTTAAATACCGATACCTGCAATCACTGGCCTCATCCGGTGTGTCCATGCGTTTGATAATATGCGAGAAGGATAATGCAGCCAAGAGGATCTCCTCGATAATGTCCGGGAACAGGTTCCGAACGGAGCACCGCGGACGTGTTGCCGTCTACGATTTTATCTGGGATGGAGAGGAGACCCTGTGCATGGGTCTCAGGGGTCACATTCTGAACATGGACTTCCCGGACAGATATAATAACTGGTCCGAAGTTCCCCCCAGAGATCTGATAACGGCCGAGCCCAAGAGGACGATCTCCGCCCCTGCAATAGCCAAGGTCCTCAAGGACCTGAGCGTCAAGGCCAGTAAGATATACATCGCCACTGACTTCGATAGAGAAGGAGAGCTTATTGGACGCGAGGCAGTGGACCATGCACTTGGATCGGATGCCGTCGATTCTGTCTACAGAGCCCATTTCTCATCTCTGACCGAACCTGAGGTCAAGCATTCCTTTTCAAACCTCACCCGATTGAACAAGGCCCTGGCAAGCGCAGCGGAGACAAGACAGGTACTGGATCTGATATGGGGTGCAACTCTGACACGGTTCATATCCCTTGCTTCCAACAGGCTCTGGCAGGATTTCCTTTCTGTGGGAAGGGTTCAGAGCCCGACCCTGGCTATAATTGTCGACAAGGAGAGGGAGATCAAGGAGTTCAAACCAGAACCATACTGGCGTATAGAGACCATTTTCTCCAAGGACGATATTACTTTCCCTGGAAACCATTCCCTTGGGGATATCTGGAAGGAGGAGGAGGCGGCATCATTATATCTGAAGCTCAAAGGAGAGAGGAGTGGAACGGTACTTGAGGTGATCAGGAAGAAGAGGACCGATAGACCACCTGCTCCCTTCAACACGACCGAACTTATCAGGACTGCAAACACCCTTGGTATGGCTGCCGCCAGGATCATGTCCGTTGCGGAGGACCTCTACACAAGCGGATATATCTCATACCCTCGGACGGACAATACAGTCTATCCGAAGGGTCTTGATCTGAAAGCAACCGTAACTATGTTGGAACAGGGGCCTTACAGGACCGCATGTGAACACATCCTCTCAAAAGAAGTGATATCTCCAACCAGAGGTAACAAGGAGACCACGGACCATCCTCCGATATATCCCACCAACTATGCTACACCAAAGGACCTCGCTCCAGAGAAGTTCAAGCTCTACGATCTTATCGTAAGGAGGTTCCTTGCTACGCTGCATGACCCGACGAAGTTGGAGACCACACAGATCAGGATCGATGTGTCAGGTGAGCTTTTCAACTCTTCTGGACAGGTGGTATTGGAACCCGGTTACAGATCGATCTATACCTTTTCCAAGGTAAGCGAGAATACACTTCCGTTACTCATTCAGGGTGATAGGGTCCTGATCGAGGATATTCAGCTCAGGTCCAAGGAGACCAAACCTCCGAAGAGGTATAGCCAGGGCGGGCTCGTTCAGGAGATGGAACGGCTAGGGCTTGGGACCAAATCCACCCGACATGAGACCCTCCAGAAACTGTATACCAGGCGTTTTATAGAAGATGATCCCCCCAGACCCACTCATTCGGGAGAAGCTCTAATAACCGCTCTCGAACGGCATGCCAGGGCAATAACACTTCCAGAGATGACCGCAAGATTGGAAGAGGATATGGAAAGGATATCCACTTCCTCTCTGTCGCAGGATACTGTCATCAAGGAATCCAGGGAAATGCTTTCCAATATCCTGGAAGAGATGGAGGAGCACAGGGAACTGATCGGTAAAGAGCTTTCCGAAGCCCTCCTCGAGCAGGATGTGGTCGGTATATGTCCAAGATGCAACAACAACCTTCTCCTGATGCGTTCCAGGAGAGGTAAAAGATACGTCAGATGTTCGAAATATCCCGGGTGCTCCAAGAGCTACCCGCTCCCCCAGAAAGGAAAGGTAGGTTTCACGGACAGATCCTGTGAGATCTGCCGATCCCCCATCATCACTATTTATATGAAGGGCAAGAGACCCCGGGACCTATGCATAAACCCGGATTGCCGGTCAAAGACAACATCGGGGGAAGCGGATGGAACCAGGTAGTATCTCGATCTCAACCTTCCCTCTAACGAAAACAGGCAGAAAAGCATCCCCCGAGAGGTTCTATGACCTCAGGTTTCCATTGATAATGGGTGTTCTTAACACGACCCCCGATTCATTCACTGACGGTGGTAAATACATTGATCTTGAGAATGCAGTCGAGAGGGCTTTTCAAATGGTTTCCCAGGGAGCGGATATCATAGATATCGGTGGTGAATCCACTAGACCTTTTGCTGACCCTGTGACCATCGATATCGAGATCGCCCGAACCATCCCCGTGATCGAACGGATCATCGATAATATCGAGGTCCCGATATCCATCGATACACGACATACCCTTGTGGCAAGTAGAGCACTCGAGGCAGGTGCCTCCATGATCAATGATGTTTATGGCCTTCGTGAGACGGGAATGGACAGACTGGTGGCAGATTCGGGTGCCACTGCGATCATCATGCATATGAAGGGTACCCCGAAGGACATGCAGGTCTCGCCGGGTTATAACGATGTGATCGGGGACATCCACGGATTCCTTTCCGGAAGGGTTGCCCATATGCAGTCATTGGGGGTCCCAAAGGACCGTCTGATAGTCGATCCAGGGATAGGGTTCGGCAAGAGATTGGAAGACAATCTCTCCATCCTGAGGGAGCTGGGAAGGTTCTCGGATATCGGCTGCCCCGTACTCGTCGGAGCATCAAGAAAATCATTCATCGGACAGCTGCTCGGATCCGGTCCCGATGATAGGATCGAGGGATCGCTTGCTTCCGCTCTCATCGCGGTTAAGAACGGGGCCTCGATGGTTCGGGTGCATGACGTAAAGGAAACAAAAAGGGTACTCGATATCTACAGAGCAGTTTACATCGGTCAATCAGTACCATTGGAGCATTAATAAAAGAGAAAGAGGATAACAAAAAAATTCATGGGGGTTGATATGAATGACCAACCCCCTTATGCCCCATCAGACCTGGTCGTTCAGAGGTTCTTCTTTTCCCCGCACAGGGGGCATTCCACGGATGTAGCTCCATGCGGGACATCTATCGATGATCCGCAGAGGTCG
>JAFGLL010000088.1 GCA_016928095.1 Thermoplasmatota archaeon | reverse complement strand
CCGGCCGACAACTTGGCGACATCATCCCCTGCCTTCGAGAAATCCCAATCATGCGTGAAAAGACTATCATACCATTCCGTCGTGGCGTTAAGAACCTCGCCATCGGGAACCGTGATATAGACCGTGTCGATGTCGTTGTCCTCGTCATTGTTGGTCACCGTGAAATCTAGGCTCGCCTTGTTCCCGGCACCGAAAATGTAAAGATCAGGAGGGAACTCCGCTATGGATAGATGGCCTTCGTTCTTTTCCATCACCACATTGAAATCATCCTGACCGAAATCGTCCCCCGCTGCCCCGTGTGGCCTGTCAAAATATGCCACCGCACCGAACGCTGCGAAGAACAATATCGCTGCTATGCCGACTATCAACTTCTCTCTATACTTTCCCTCCATTTTACCTACTCCTATACGAACATCCTATCTCATGTAATAACGAGCCGATCTGCCCTCTTCTGTTCAGAACCCATCCAAGTTATTATCACTATTAGTCGATTACAATACACAGTTGTATATATATTCTCCCCTCACAATAGTGATATTATTTAATCACGCGACCTGCAGTATGAGATATACCTTTCTTATTACGATGAACGAGAAGATGAACAGGAATGTGTAAATAAAGAAATTCAACCTGTCCTTCAAAGGTCCCAGAGTATACATGTCCGTTAGCTCTCGCATAACCAGTATTCCAAGCAGTATCAGAACGAAGAACACCTCAAGTGTTTCAACGAATACAAGGCATATTGCGGTCCATATGGTAAGGACAAGAACGAGGCGGGATTCCGGACCCAATATCACCACCTCTCCAGTTCGTATCGGACCTTCCTGTCCTTCCGTTCCACACTTATGATCCTCAATGGCGACCTGGAAACCCTGGCAGTTGCGGACAGGACCGACGAACATCCGGAGCAACCTATCTTTGCATGCATGCCTGGATCGTTCTTCCAACTCTCCTCGCACACCTCCCTGAACCGGGAGTGGACCAACTCAAGGAAGATACGGTCCCCTTTCACACTGGCATTGATCGACCCCGTGAGTCCCGATCCTTTTGACAAACGCTCAAGGATCTCGGGAAGGTCTACCAGGTTCTCCTCATTGAACCTTTTTCCTGTCTCCTTCTCTATCCTGTCCACAAGACCCGATCCCGGTGGTATCAGAGAGATCCCCATCGATGCTCCGGTGGTCCCGACTATCAGTACCTGTTCGGCTATCAGGCTCGGCAGTGGAAGAGGCCTCTCCTCAGCGGGTATGTAAACACGCTCCTCCCTCAACCTTCCTTGAGCGGGTATGTACACTCCGTTGCCCTTCAATTCCAGCGAAGCTACCATTCTTGCGATGTTCCTTTCCTGATCCATCATGAGAGGGTCCACCAACTCCTTTGGTAAAGAACTGTAAGAGTAAAGGAAAAGCGAAAGTATCCCTATCAGCATCACTCCAAAACCTGCGCGGAGGAGGAATTCTGATGACCTGTCCGGGAGGTCCAATTGCGTCTGAGGAACGATCTCTCCCGATATCAATATCAATATCAGACCGAAAAGTGCAATGGATACAAAGACCGCCTTTTTCATGATACCTCCACTGTCCATTACCTTAACTATGCCCTTGCTGTAGATAAATATGTCGAAACATTTATGTTGAACGATATTCTCACTACCGTTGAACGTCCTTGGTCATTCTTTACAGAAAGGATCGGGGAATGGTCCATGGAAGGTCGTGTGTCCATATGATAGAACAGGTGAGAACGGCTTACAGGTACCTTCTCGTATTGGGTGCGGGAATGATACTCCTTCTGTTCTCCGTGATGATACCCGTTCTTTCTTCGGATTCCGATTTCTCCATATACAACACCGGATGGAACGGATGCTCCGAATTGGGGAAGGACACGTATTCGGCCGGATCCTTTGTCCCGACCATCGATCTGTCCGCATCTTCCGAGGAAAGGGTCGTACACAGTTCTTTCTCGGAGACGACAGGAGACATCAGGCCTTCAAGGTCATCACTTCTTATCATCGGACCAGATCTGACTTTTACAAGGAAGGAGGGTGAATTCGCCCATGATTTCCTCTCCAATGGAGGTTCTCTCCTGCTAGCGGACGATTTCGGGACAGGTAACGAACTGCTATCGTTCCTCAATACGACCACGAGGATATCAGGCAGGACAATGCTGGACCTCTCCTACATGAAGAGCAGCAATTTCGCTGTAACCACCGAGTTCTCCGAACACGAGATCACCCGGAACCTGACCATGCTGCTCATGAACATGCCATCCATAGTGGTACCTTCATCGAAGGCGGTGGCTGTCATCAATTCATCGAGGACCTCCTGGCTGAGCCTTGACAAGAACGGGTGGTGGGACCCGGACGAACCTCAGGGACCATTCCCGATACTCACTGTGGAGAGATACGGGCGGGGAATGCTCGTCGTCCTCTCGGAACCTAGCCTGCTCATCAATCAGATGAGGGATGAGATGGATAACGGGATCTTCGTTCGGAACCTTTTTCGATCCCTGACAGAAGGGAAGGAGAACGTGATGATCGATGAATCCCATCGCGACCTGGAGAACCCAGTGCAGTTGACAAATTCCTTCATGTCAGCATTTGACCCGATCCAGAAGATCGGAATAATGATCGCTCTTTCCATTGTGTTCCTGGTTTTTAATACTGCACTCCCGAGAAAGATCATTAGATCGGCGAGGCAGCTTATCGACAGGTTTCTATCGGAGGAACCGGTTGGACCTGGTGATGGAAGCACACCTATCCAGGTTGTCATGGGAAGGCACCCTGATTGGGACAGGAAAGTGCTTGAGAGATTGATTAATGATATAGGGGGATGAACATGGGAACAGGATCGCAGGACCTGTATCAGAGGGTGAAGGTCGAAATAAGCAGGTCCATCATCGGATATGAGGATATAATCGAGGATTTCCTTATCTGTCTCTCCGCCGGGGGTCACATCCTTCTGGAGGGTGTTCCCGGTATAGCCAAGACAACGCTGGCAAAGACCCTGTCCGATGTCGTGGGGTTGACCTTCAAGAGGATCCAGTTCACTCAGGACCTCCTGCCAGCGGATATTACCGGACACTATTTCTACAACCAAAAACAGCAGGAGTTCAATTTCAGGAAGGGTCCGATATTCTCCAATATAGTCCTTGCGGACGAGATCAACCGGGCTCCTACCAAGACCCAGTCGGCCCTTCTCGAGGCCATGGAAGAAAAGCAGGTCACCGTGGAGGGCACGACCTTCAAGCTCGAGGAGCCGTTCCTGGTGATCGCCACTATCAACCCCGTAGAGCACGAAGGCGTATATGTTCTACCCGAAGCCCAGCTTGATCGGTTCATGGTGAAAAGTATAATGGATTATCTATCCGTCTCGGATGAATTGAGGCTCCTGGCATTGAAGAACCGTGACTGGAGAGCTCAGAAACACCGACCGCTGGGGGAGAATATCTACCAGGTCTTCCTCAGGGATTCCCACTCATGCAGAGCTGACACGAGCATCCTCACATACATACGGGATGTGGTCCATGCGACCAGGGTCAATGACAAGATCGTACTGGGGGCCAGTCCAAGAGCGGGTGAGCAGATCCTGTATGCTTCCAAGGCGGCTGCTGCACTGGCCGGAAGGGATTACGTCATTCCCGACGATGTCAAGAGGGTCGCGAGGAAGATGGTCCCGCACAGGCTCACTCTATCATTGGACAGTGAACTTGATGGCATTTCCCCCAAAAGCATTGTGGAGGATATACTGTCCAGTGTGGAAGTGGTAAGACCTCAGGGAGCTTGAGATGGGAGGATGAGATATGGGATCTCCGTTCCTGGCATACGATGTGAGGGGGAAGGTTGGCGAGGAGATCACAGAGGAGATGGTCTACCGTATCGGCCTTGCATACTGCGAACTGGTTAGAGCCCGCAGGGTGGTTGTTGGAAGAGACATCAGACCTTCCTCCGATATGTTCTCCAGGGTGCTTTCCGAAGGATTGACCGATGGCGGGGCGGACGTATTGGACATAGGTCTCTGCGGCACGGAGGTTGTTTACTTTGCCACTCCTTATCTGGATGCGGATGGGGGGATAATGATCACCGCATCCCACAATCCAAAGGGATATAACGGTATGAAGTTGGTCCGGAAGGGATCGGTCCCCATCTCGAGGGACAACGGCCTCTATACCATAAAGGACATGGTGGAAAAGGGGGAGTTGAAGGCATCCTGTTCAAAAGGAAGCATAAAGGAGGTGGACATCTGGGATCCCTATATCGAAAAGATCCTCTCCTTTGTTAAGAACGCGGGTTCCCTTGAGGGGTTCCCCGTTGTAACGGACCCCGGGCACGGGTGCGCAGGCCCGGCCATTGACCTTGTTGCCGAGGCCACCGGTCTGGAACTTGACCGGCTGCACCATGAACCTGATGGTAACTTTCCCGCCGGAGTACCCAACCCTCTTCTCCCTGAGATGAGGGGGGCCATCTCCGAGAGGGTCGCCCGAACGGACGCCGGACTTGGAGTGGCTTGGGATGGGGACCATGACCGCTGCTTCCTCTTTGACGAGAAGGGTTGCTTCATCGAGGGCTATTACATTGTCGGCCTGCTTGCAGGTATATCACTGGAGAGGGAGAAGGGAGGAAGGATCGTCCACGATCCGAGGCTGACATGGAACACCATCGAGATCGTGAGAGGGAAAGGAGGGGTTCCCGTCATGAACCGCACGGGACACGCGTTCATCAAGGATCGTATGAGGAATGAGGATGCGATCTACGGGGGTGAGATGTCTGCCCATCATTACTTCAGGGATTTCTATTACTGCGATACGGGTATGGTTCCTTGGCTCATGGTGCTTGAGCACATGATAAGGACCGGGACGAAGCTCTCCGAGCTGATGGGTGAGAGGATGGCGAGGTTCCCTGTTAGCGGGGAGATCAACAGGAAGGTTTCCGACCAGAAGGCGGTGATCAGTGCAATTGAGAGCGAATACTCTCCCATGGCCTTATCGGTGGACCACACCGATGGAGTGTCCATGGAGTTCAAGGACTACCGGTTCAATCTGAGGTCCTCCAATACGGAGCCGCTGATACGTTTGAACATTGAGACCAGGGGCGACCGGGAACTTCTGGACCGGAGAACAGGTGAGGTCCTGGACCTCATCGACAGCATCTGAAGGGGATCGAAATGGACAGGTTCAGACTGCTTATTGACGGTTATGGGCCCCCCGCCTTGAACATGGCCAGGGATGAAGCTCTTTTGAGAATGGTCATTTCCAAGGTCTCCATTCCCTGCTTGAGGTTCTATCAGTGGAGACCCGCCGGTCTTTCCCTTGGTCGGTTCCAGAGCATCGACAAGGGGGTGGACCTTGAAGCCTGCAGAAGATACGGTGTAGGGGTCGTCAGGAGGTTAACTGGAGGAGAGGCCGTTCTCCATGACGACGAGATCACCTATTCACTTATCATCCCCGTGACACATCCCAGGTTCGAGGGGCGGGGGGTCGTCGACACATACAGGACGATCTCCAGGGCCCTTGTGAGGGGACTTGAGCTCACGGGTGTCGATTCCACGATGGCAGGAGGAGCTCCAACGAGACCCGACCCTGCCGGACAGGGGGTCTGCTTCTACACCCCCACGGTCTACGAGATCGTTGCAGGGGGGAGGAAGATCATCGGGTCAGCTCAGACGAGAGAGAAGCTCGTCATCCTCCAGCACGGTTCCATCCCGATAGATTGGGATATCGACAAACAGTTCGATGTGATGGGGGTACCCCTTGAGAACAGGGAGGTCTTCAAGAACCTCTTCAGGAACAGGGCGACCACCGTATCGGAGCAGCTGGGAAGAAGGCCGGACCTGGAAGATCTGTTCAGCAACTTTTCAAAAGGGTTCGAGGAAGTGTTCGAGATGGAGCTGGAACACTCTGAATATTCAAAGCAGGAGAGAAAGATGGCGGACCTTTTCGTGGAAAGGAAATACGGCTGTGACGGATGGAACATGAAGCTTTAGGACCGGAGAATGGCCTGTTGTCCCAAGTAACCTTTCAGGTAACGTCACGGATGGTCGGGTCCCTCATCCTTTTCAACAGATACGAGGGACTGGATCACCATAGGGCGGGTCCATGATCCTCTTTCCCCCGACCTCGGTCTCAAGGACTACCCTCCTACCTTTTACTCCTACCCGACCTATGATGGAGGCTTCCCTTCCGATAGGGGTCCCTTTCACCGCCTTCAGTATCTCTTCCTCGCTACCAGGAGCAACACCAAGGATGACCTTGCCTTCGTTCCCTATCTCGTAAGGGTCGAGACCAAGCATGTCACATGCGCTAATGACCGCCGGTTTGACAGGGATGTCCATCTCACGGACCTCTATAGAGCACCCGCTTTTCCCGCACCATTCATTCAAACCGTTGGAGAGACCACCCCTTGTCAGGTCCTTGGCGGCTATGACCCCACCAACTTTCAGAGAGGACTCGATAACCTCTCCCACGCATGCAAGGTCAGATCCCAGTTCCGTTTCGAAACCATAGCCTTCCCTGAAAGAAAGTAGTGATATCCCGTGATCCCCGACAGAACCGGACAGGATTATCACATCTCCCTCCCGGATGCCATCATCCCTCAACCAGGATGACATGGGCCTCTCGACCCCTCTCTTCTCTCTCAGTAGCGTTGCTCGTCGATGGTTGTCCTCGAGAAGAGAGTGCCGCTGGCCGATACCTGCGGTCGTGATGACCATCCCTTTTACCCCACCCCTCTCCACGACCTTTGTATCACCCGTTGCGATCTGGACACTCGCAAGCTCCGATGCTGACCCGATGGATGACGATATCCGGGAGAGCAGGGAGCGGTCCAGGCCTTCCTCGATCACCATCGAGAGTGCGAGGGCCTTCGGCCTTGCACCCACGACCCACAGGTCGTTCACGGTCCCGTAGACCGATAGCGAACCGATATCTCCGCCGGGGAACTCCAGAGGCCAAACCGTATGGCCGTCGATGGTGATGGCCATGTCATCGACAGCTGCCGAATCGTCCAGGAGCTCTGGCGGTAGGCCGGTCGGGTCTGCAGGCACATTGGTCCTTCTGACCAATGGAAGGACAAGCTCCTTGAGCATCTTCTGCATGAGCTCGCCACCGGCGCCTTCCCCCAGTGATATCTTCTTTCCATCGCCCATCATAGGAGCCTCGGAACGACCATGTAGAACTTGCTAATCACCTTTGCGGTCGTTCCTGGTCTTCAGGCTGATAATGGTATATGAGCTTATACCGATCAAGGCCAGGATGGAAACCGCAATGATGATGATGACCATCCAGGCTTCTGTGGACCCTGTATCATTTCCGGATACCACTCTGTAAACATCGGATATCTCCATCGTGCCCCCATAGGTCCCGTTCAGGGTCTGGACCTCTATTGCAAGACCGACCAGCAACTCATCGTCCGGATCGAGACCTGTCGGGACCTCAAGGGCAATATTACCGCTGGACATCGGTCCGATCAGCACGTTCCGTTCTCCGGAGAGTGATATCCCTCCGATCTCACCCTGGATATGGAACCTCAGAACGAGGGGGGAATCGTTGTTTATTGTGATCTCGAGATACGGGTCCGTCAGGTCTATCCTGCGTTCCGGGTCCGAGAAGGCGACCCTCCAGGGGACCTCACCCCAACCCCACAGGGATACCATGACCTCTACCGAATCCCTGGCGACATTGCCGGCCTTATCCTCGACGGTGATCGAGATCAGATGCTTTCCCGGACCAAGCTCTCTTACCGTCCTCATTATCGACTGAGTGCTGATCTGGAGCTGACCATCCCTGTCCGATGTCCATGTGACATTCAGGACATCACCGTTGTCGACATCCGGATCGTATCCCGAAGCTTCAAGGACCACCATTGTCCCGGGGAGTATTATACTGCCGTTCACTGGACTTATGATACGTACATTCCGCGGAGGGTCCTCCACCGGCTCGACAAGTACTCCTATCAGATAATAGGAATATTCTTCACCGTCGAAAACCCCTATCTGCACATACCCCTCGCCGGCCTGGTCAGGTTCCGGGACCACCCATAGAAGACCTTCAGCGATCATTGCATAGAAAGGAAAATATTCGACGATGCTGAAGACCAAAGGGTCACCGTCCGGATCAAGGAAATGCTCCAGTATCCTGCTGTTAGAGGGACCTTCGTCCTCTACCATGTAGATTATCAATTCGGAGCCGATGAAGATAGGCCTCTGATTGTTGTGGGCCGTTGTGTTGGAAACGATCTCCGAAAGCACCGAGATGGGACCATCATCATCGATGGTAGCCATCGCATATTCATAAGTGGTATTGTCGGAAAGCCCTCTGTCCTCATAGTAGAGGACGGACTTGGAGAGCCTGGTGAGCTCATGGAATTCCATCGAACCCGGGTCACGACGGTAGATCACATATCCCCAGAGGTCCTGGGTCAAAGGTGGGCTCCATTCCAGAGCGATGGATGCATTGGTCCTGGTCCGGGCAATGAGACCCCTTGGAGGGGGTGGGGGGACCGTATCCCGTGGAACTCCCTTCATTACCATGGTACTTTCAGAAGTGAGCCCGGAATGGTCCATGGTGATAATAATGAACGAATACTCCAATTCGTTCATGAGGTTGTCTATCACCACGCTTGATTCCGGGTAATAGACCCCGACAACGCTGCTATCCGATAGCCCGTGACCGTAGTAGATCAAAGCCCTGTACAGGTCTTCTCCATCCCATTTCCAACTGACCTTCATGGCCTTTCCCTCGGGAACGGGGTCCAACCAGATGACGCTCGGAGGCAACGGGAACTGGTTCACCTCGACCTTTTTGGTCATACTCCACCCTTTCGATCCGATCGTATTGTAGACACGGACCCTGAAATACAGGGTCGTGTTCTCGTTGTTGTGAACGGAAAGTGCGGCATCTGCAGTGGACCACGATACCAATCTTGTCGAGAAATCCTCCGAGGTGGACCTCTGGACGATATAACGTGTTCCACCGGCCTCCCAGCTCAGGTCAACCCTGTCCGACCCCTGCTGATACCTCACCTCCAGCACGGGGATCGTGGGCATATCCCAGTACATGTCCTGCAGGAGAGGATAAGGGTCCCTTGCCAGGAATGGGATATCCGTATCACCGACCCCGTCACCGCAAGGCCTGCCTTTCGACCCGTCATCTTTACCCATGTAAATGTCGTAATAGTTCCCTTCCGTCAGGTTTTCATTGTACCAGGTCGAAAGAAGTGGACCTGTCACGATCATTTTGTTCCCGATGAAGGAATTGTGGAAAAAGATACAATCTTCCCCTTCCTCGACGGCCTTCTGGTTCCATGTGAACCGGTTCCTTGTGATGATGGAGTTGAAGGGACGCTCCAGGGCGATCGTGCAACCTGTGAACTCCGAATCCCTGACAACCCCTCTCGAGAGGCCCTCTATCGAGGTCATATTCAGAAACGAACTCCCATGAATGGTCGAGGTCCCGGTGGTGGATAGATAGATCTGCCCATTCTTGACCTCTGTATCGATGATGGTCAGGTTCGCCGATGATATGATCTGTATCGTGTTGTTCGTCAGGATTGAATCCTCCAATGTGGTACCTGTCGATCCAACTTCAATACCGGTCCCGCAGTTCGAGATAACAAGATGGGTGTATGTTTTTGGTCCTTTCAGGACCACTCCCTTTTCATAGTCCGTAATGTGGATGTCCGTGAGGGAGATGGAGTGGAAGCATTCTATGGCCGTGGCACTCCCATTTCCGTACATCTCCATCGATCCGAGGGATGATCCCCAGTTCGGTCGTATGATTGTGGAATTCCTCATTGTGAGCTCTTTCAGGAACTGGTTCCCCGCGGAAAGCCTGAGACCATCGATGCGGGAACGTGTCGCGTTCAAAGTGGACCTGAGGTTGATCACCATCTGCATGAGGGGATATTCTCCTGATGAGGAGTTCCGTGTGCCGATGAGTAACGACCCGTCCTCGGCTGTACCCTGATCACCATCCAGATCGGTCATATTGAGATAACCCTGGTTGAACATCCCCGGCCCTCCTACTAGGATTGTGGAGTTGACCATGTTGATCCATCCTGTGTTGTGGATGAACGAGTCTCCCATGTTCACCGTGGAGTTCATGATGAGAAGGGTCCCGCTGTTGTTCAATCCATACTCGCATGACACCTGCTGGTTCTCCCATGTCACGTTTGTACCCACATCGATCACGCAGGTTCCGTTGAATACGAGATCGTACGATATCCGGGTCTGTGAATGGATGGACCCGGCCTGTCCCGTGAAGGGGACCACTGCGGGTATCAGGAGGGATATGATCATCATCCAGACTCGATACACGGAGAATGGACCTGTTTATCCCGATTTATTATTTGTGGTGGTCTATGCGCTCAGAGGATGGGTGATAAGACGCGTAACCTCCCGATCTCCTTCCGTTACTTCCTCACCGAAATGGGTCAACAGCACTGGTACCATGAGCTTCGAATATATCACAAATGAAGCTGTCACTATCGCCCATAGGCCTTCTCCTGAAACCTTCCATGTATCGATCGTGAACTCATGCTCATAGACGCTCTGGAGTTTTTTACCGCTCTGGTGCCAGAAGTGAAGATAGAGGTCGAGAAGGTAAAAAGATCGGACCTTACCTCATCTTCTCATGCTCCGCATGGCCGTATGAAGAAGTACCCTCATCGAGGCTTCCCATGACATGTCAGTATTCTTTCTGATGGCTATTCCCAGCGCCTCATCGGAAACCTCGAACCCTATGTCCTTGAACCGAACATCCATCAATACTAGCCCGGTGGGGGGAAGGGTCTTTACCTTGCCCAGAAGAGCGCCGGTCTCTCCTTCCCTCTCTTTGAGCAGTATACGAAGATCGTTGATGTCAAAGGTCCCATCGAGAACGCTCAGTGCCACCCCCATCATCCTGCGGACCTGGTTCCAGAGGAACCTTGATCCGATGACATCCACGACGACGAGCTCACCATTCCCGGAGAGGTCCATCGCCTTTATGTCTTCTATAAAGGTGACAGGGTTCTTCTCATCTTCCAGCCTGCAAAGATTGGAGAAGTCGTGCTCCTCTTTGAACAGGGAGAGGACCTCGTTCAGCTCCTGGACCCTGTCCGGGGTCACCGTCTGCGGTAACAGATGATAGCGGTACCATCTCGATGAAGCCCATCTTATGTTCTGCCCGGGTCTCGGTCTCCCCCAAGCCCAGCACCATACACCATCCATGTTGGCATTGAGGGCTCTCAGGAACTCGTCAGGTCCCATCTCGACGTCAATGGTGAATACATTCCCCAGAGCCGATACTCCCGCGTCGGTCCTGGATGAGAACCTCAAAGGCCAATGGCTCAGGTCCACCCCCTGATGGACCTTCTTCAAAGCCCGGGCAATGGTCCCTTCCACGGACGCTATATCATCGTCACCCTGTCTCTGGGACCCGTGGAAAAGGGAGCCGTCATAAGCAACCTTGACAGCAAGATGCATAGCCCCCCCATTCCATCGGAAACAAATATAGCTTTACACTGCTTCGCCGTACCGTGAACAGGATGGGGGACCTTGAGAAGCCAGAGTTCATACCAGTGCTGGTTGCCCCTCTATATCAGGGCAACATAGGTTCGATCGCCAGACTTGCTAGGAATTTCGGAATGACCAGGATGGCAATGATAGATCCTCCGGAGCTTCAGGACGAGGCCATTGCATATTCCATGCATGGAAAGGACATCCTGCTCTCCTCGAAGGTCTACGGGTCCCTTGCCGAAGCATCAATGGACCTGGACTTCCTGGTCGGTACATCTGGGATCTCCGATTCCGGAGAGAAATGCTATCAGAGGAACCCCGTGACGCTTGATGAGATGATCAGATGGTCCAGAACGATCTCCGGTAAGGTGGGTCTCGTTTTCGGCCGGGAGGACCGGGGACTCCTCAGGGAAGAGATCAAGCTTTGTGATATGATGGTGACCGTAACCGCATCTCCCGATTACCCTATCCTGAACCTTTCCCACTCGGCTGGGATAATATTCTACGAGCTGTGGGCTGCTCTCAACTCGCCCATCAGAAGGAATTCTCCGACGATATCCGTCAGGGAGAAGAACGCGCTCCTACAACATTACGAGAGGTTGATGGAGATCTCGGGGGTTCCTGAGCACAAGAGACCGATAGCCAGGACCAATTTCAGGAGAATGGTTTCCAGAGCTGCCCCGAGCAAGAGGGAGTTCAATTCCCTGATGGGAACCTTTTCCAGGGCAATGGACTACAAGCGAAAGAGAAAGGAAGAGTGAACTACCTAGGACCCACGGGCTTGAACTTTGGGGCGGTCTGATAAGGGTGTGTGTTCTCCGCGGTCTGATATTGAACTGGATACTGCCCCTGACGGGGTATTACGGCTTCCCGCTTCGATCTGGACCTGAGGACGAATACTGCGACCAGAACGATCACGATCAGGACGATGGCCACAATGAGGAAAAGCAGGGTCATCGTACCTATTCCCTTCTGGTGTCCTTCCACATCGGTAGAGGAGTAAGGTATATCCACTATCAGCTTCACAGATGCCGTATCGGAGCCACCGCCGATGTCGTAGACAGTGACGAAGATCGTGTAGGTACCATTGTCCAGATCTGCGATGGATGGCAGCTCGAGAGTGAACTCCAGGTCCCCTGCTGCAACGTCCGGATCGACACCGTTGTTGAGCATCTCCACTCCGGAAACACCTCCGATGGAGCTCAGGTCCGCTATCACCACATCAATATCCTCCAGACCGTCAGGGTCGTCTATCTGGGCATAGAGCACCACCCTCTCCCCGGAGGTGTTGGAATCGATGACCCCCGGCTCCAAGGTCACCAGGGTGATCACGGGAGGTGAATTGACAGCTTCCTCCCTCACATCTATCTCCAGCGAACTGGTATCCGTACCTCCTCTTCCGTCCGATACTGTCACCGATATCCTATCACGAACGGGTTGGGACGGTGCCCTGTAGACCACCTCATCCCCCGTGCCCTGGATGGACCCTCTTTCAGCAACATAGTCATATCCGAGCTCATCACCGTCCTGATCAATGGCTATGACCCTCAGGTTCGCTGTACCACCGACGGGGACCACCGATAGGTCGGTCTTGAAGGATGTTATCACGGGGGGTCTGTTCGGAGGCCCTTCTTCGACCAGAACATAGGTCGAGGCGGTGTCCTTCCCTCCTGATACATCCGTAACGGCCAGGTTGAAGTAGTACTTGCCCGGTTCCGAGGGGGCTTTCCAGTCCCATATCGGTCCATCACCCGTAAGAACACCGTCATCAACGGTCAGGGTATAAGTGAGCATCTCCTCGTCCACATCCGATGCCACTGCTCTGATCCGGCAGGTGGATCCCGCGGTAGTAACATTAGGCTCCACGGCAAAATAGGTGATCTCCGGCCTGTGGTTCACCGGTATGTATGTCAGCGAGGTCTTCACGGCCTCGTAAGCATCCAGGAGACCGTATCCGTACTTCGTATCGTATGTGGTCGAGAGGGTAACATCATAGGGTTCGCCCCTGGGCTCGGAGGACTGATGCAGTATCATTGAAATGTGATTGTTCTGTTCGGTAGGCGACAGAGAACCCTTTGCCTGGAGCATCAATGCCACGGTACCCGACACATGAGGGGTGGAATAGGAAGTTCCAGATCCTGTGGACCACCCGTTGGCTCCCTGCAATCTTGAGGTCCTCGATGACGACGCGAAAGTGATGGAGACTCCTGGAGCGACGACATCCGGTCTCAGCTCATCATAAGGATTGTTATCACCATCATCCGTCCTTGGTCCGTAGGTCGATGACGACCAGAACTCATCATCCGATCGGTCAATGGTCCTCTGGTCGTTGACAGCTCCGACGACGATCGACCTGTCAGCCCAGGTCGTACCTGAATCATCCCCGTAAGGCGACCCGGAATTCCCGGCGCTCTGGACTACAACGACACCTTCCCCCACAAGCTGGTCCATTGCCTGGGTCAAGGCTCCTGCCCCTCCCCCTATACCAAGGCTTATCGATATGATATCCACACCCGTATATCCTGTATCCCCCCAAACGGTATCCTTGTTGTCCGAACACCACTGGAAAGCATCCATAAGGCTGTTCTGGTTCATGGTCAGGCCGTTCAATCCAACAACCTTGATATCTATAAGCCCGGCCGAAGGGGCCACTCCAGTGTAATTCCCTTCCGGACCCCCTCTACCAAGAGCTATCGATGCAACCCCGGTGCCGTGACCGTTGCGATCGTCGGGATCGAACGACCCATCATCAGGGTTCAGAGGAGTATTGATGGGTAAAGTGAGGTCGACACCTGCAACAAAGGACCCCTGAAGTGTGGGATGCTCATTATCCACACCAGAATCTATTATCGCGATGGTGATCCCATCCCCCGTCATACCGAGTCCCCTTGCGGTCCTTGGACTGTATAAACTGGAAGGGTTTGCCTTGATCGAAGCGGTGGAGATATCCATCATCGTGCGGACCGATGACTGTGCCTCGATACGGGTAACCCCTTCCATCTCGCTGACGGAGCGGACCTGGTCCATTGATGAGAACAAAACCGATATCACCGGGGCGATATCATATACCCGCCTGACCTGTGCTCCCGTTCTTTCGATACCTGCGGACAGCTCCTGACCGTTCCCCCGCCCGTTGAAATGGACGAAACTCCACACAGGATCATCCGCCATTTCATCGGTCATTCGATCATCTATTATGATGCTTGGTGGAGAAGGGCCGTTCCCTGGAACATCGACTGAACCTTCTCCATTACCTGATAAGGCAATCAGGCCAGCTCCAGAAAGCAGGATCGTCAGGAGCAACGAGATCATGAACTTCCTTGGCTCCATGGGCATACTCTCCTTCTCAGATCCGATCACATCGACCACCATAAGATATCATGCGAGATACTCTGGCTCCACCACAAGCGATCTCAGCTTCAGGACCTTGTTTGTCCCGATCCCGATATAGGTGTCCCCGAAGATGCCGCCCTCCACCTCCTGAGGATATACGATGACCTGTGATCGGGCAGGGATATTCACCCCGGTGCCTGCAGGCTTGGGTGTCTTCACGGGCTGCTTATCGGTCACCACGGGTTTGAACCTGGGGGGGCCCTGAGGTAGCGGAGGCACATTTGCAGCCTTCGTTACCTGGATCCTCTGTTGAACTGGTGGCTCCGGTGTGGATCGGGTCATCAGGTTCACGACCAGTACGATGGCGAATACTATGAAGAGTACAACAGCTCCGACGAGTCTCCACAGGGGCGGGAACATGGATCCCAGTTCCTCGTCCAGTCTGGACACGAACTTGGGTGCGACAATGAACACACCGAGATATACCAGGTAGATCGCCATCACCAGAATGGGAACTGTCGGTATACCCCTTCTGTTCCGGGTAGATGGAAACCCCTGGACCGGAGTGTACTTCACGGGTGCAGCCATGTTAGACCACGTTAAGGATACCTGTCTTTAAAATGTTTGCCTTGTACACGCTGGATGTTCGATGATCGCGGCGTATGAAGAAAGGTTATAAGGTATACTTCGATTAATGGAACGATGCCGGATGCACTGTCCGCAGGGTCCGTTCTAATGGACCTGATGAGGGTCGTTGTGACCCTCCTTCCCGCAATGACCGCTAACACCTTCGCTCCCTTCTTCGGTGGTGGGATGCCGGTGGACTTCGGCAAAGCACGCAAGGATGGGCGCAGATATCTCGGGGACGGCAAGACCTGGAGGGGGTTGTTCGGAGGTGTATCCGGTGCGGCCCTCCTGGGCATTTCCCTTTTCCTGGTACTGCATATCACCGGTGTCTCCAGCATCGAAGACTCCCTCTGGGGACCTTTCCCGATCAACCTTTTATTGTTGATATTGCTGCCGATCGGTTCTCTCTTCGGGGACATGCTCGGGAGCTTCATCAAGCGTGCATTGAACAGACCGAGGGGTAAGAAGACGCCTCTTCTGGACCAGTGGGACTATATCATCGGGACCATCATTTTCATATTGCCCTTCTATCCGTGGTGGTATGACACCTTCATAGCAGAGAATGCATGGATAGCATCCCTTCTCTTCCTGGCCGTTGCGTTCCTCGCACATACGGTTGCCAACTGGATCGGGTACTGGATAGGTGTGAAGAAGGAACCTTGGTGACCCGTAATGTCCGTCGATATCCATCAGGATATTGATAAATATGATAATGTTGATATTTAACAGGGGATGGCATGCCGCGATGGGAGGTCCATCTTAGCTTCGGACTGATGGCTTTCGTGATCATATTGTCAGCACAAATGCTGGGGAGCGGTCAGGGTGGGTCATTAAATGATCTTCTTGGAACGATGGCGTTCTTCGGGATAATGCTGCTCCTCGGAGGTGGATCCCTGCTCTTGGGCTCGGTGCTGCCGGACATCGACGGGAGAGGGAGGGTCCGCTGGATGATCGGACCTGCGGTCGGGGCTCTCCTTTTCCTCCCTCCTCTGATCGGGTCGTTCGGATCAGGAGGCGCACCCGAGGCGATGGCGTTCATCCGGGGGGCAGGGTCCTTCATATTCCTTTCCGGGACCGCTTTGGGTTACCTTCTGCTTGCAGTACCAAAAAAGCACAGGGGGATCTGGCACAGCAACCGGACCGGATTGATATTCGGGGCCGCCTGGGGTGCTTATGTCTTCTACACGGCATCCGTCGCACTGGACCAGTCCCTCATGATCGGGTCAATGGGAGCTGTGGGTTACGGATGGCATCTGGCTCTCGACGGAAAACTGATCTAGGACCTCAGCGACGACGTAGGGCCTTTCATCCGGGATTGGAGGTAGCGGTTCCTCTATGATGGCCTCATATATTTCTCCCCCCTCTCTCATCCTGGTCCTGTCGACGAGAACTACAAGTAGAACGGCCACGATGGCAAGTACGATCACTCCGAGCACCACCAGGACAACGGGAAGGACAACACTCCCTCCTGACCGCTCATCTGAATTGGAGATGACCTTGATCGAACCCTCCTCCCTGAACAATTCACTTCCGTTCCCTAGGATCACCTTCAGGGTATATGCGTATCTTCCTGGCGGGGCAAGGATGACAAGGTCCGCCGAGTATATCGAATCCCCTGCGACCCTGTCTCCGTTCCCACCGTCATCCTTCAACTCGATCTCGCCCCCATCTTTCACCACCTCGGAGACGAACCTCACTTCGATCATCGAGACCAGTGGACCTGTTTCAAGTTCCAGATGGACGGTACGCCCCTCGAGCACCTCATCATCGCTCATGGAGAACTTGAGATCTAGCACGGAGGAGAGTTCGACCTCTACCTCGTCCTGTTCGAAGGAACCCTGTCTGTCGAAGACCTTTATCATCAATGCATAGACCCCGGGAGCCGTATCGAAGGACGGGATGAACCCGATGGTGTACTCCCCATCGTCCTCCACGGGGTCGGGTTGTTCACCGTCATCCCTCAGGTAAACCTGTGAAGGGCCTCCCAGAGGGCCCAGGTCCACAACGACCGTCAGCTCATCCCCGGGAAGGTCCGGATCGTCAACCTCGGCGGAAAGGAGCAGAGGTGTCTCCCCGTCTATGTACAAAGGTATCGGAGTTGCTGACACCCGGATCATCATCGGCGGGGAATTGGGATTCTGGACAACGATCTCGCATGTTGCTGTGGGAGAATAACGATCCCCATCAAAAGCTCTGGCATGAACGTTGTACTTGCCGTTCTCGTACACACGTGTGTCCATCTGGAAGGTCCATTCCTCCTCTCCGCTCGCCAGCTCCCAATCGGTGGAAACAAGCTCTCCCTCCAGACGCACCTCCACCATATCGACCTCATCATCGTCGCTGGCCGTCCCACTAAGCGTGACCGGTCCCTTGAGGGGACCTTCCGGGCATGTTATCGTCACCGAGGGGGGATAATTGTAATCTGCAGATCTGACAAGGACCATGAGGGTATCCATGGACCAGAGACCGTCATCGTCCATGACCTCCAATCTGGCGGTATACTGCCCCTCAGAGGCATATCCCGGATATGTGTAGGACAGCTCATTCCCGTATGCGATCTCCCATTCACCATCGGAGTCCACATCCCAACGTACCTCGACCACCTCACCGTCGGGGTCCACAGCGGTTCCCGTGAAGGTCACACTGGTCTGCGCTTTGACATCCTTGTCCTCCCCCGCATCGATGATGGGGGCCTCGTTCATGGCCAGATAATAGAGGAATGATATCGTCGAACCTCCCTCGCCTACCCATAATCGCACACCGGAGGTATTCGAATCCCCGGAAACACCTATGGCGATCCTGGTGCCACTCTTGACCTCCAGTTCCTCGATGCTCAAGATCAGCTCCATGGTCCTGTTGACACCGCCACCCGGATGATCGAGAACGGCCGTTTCGGAGACCTCACCCGATCCGGTCACCATCCGGATAACTATCTCGAGCTGGCTCTGGTCCATCGAGCTCAGCACCAGATACGTTCTGACGGTCGAATGTAGGATCAAGCTCCTCTCGATACTGTCGGTCTCCCAGGTCCCGATGTTACCGGGTGAGGTCGCAAATGGTACCTCGAAGGGCATTGCCGGCCCCGGATCGTTCGATAGGCGCATATCATCGGTGAAGTAAAGGTCCATTTCATCCGAGCTTATCTCGGTGACATTCACCGACACCTCATCGGTATTGGTACTCTCCTCCCCTCCGTTGTCCCTGACACGAAGCTTGGCGGTGTATGTCCCACCTCGGGAATAGAAATGAGTGACCTCGGACAGGTCGATCCATCCCGTTGTGACCCCGTCCCCGAAATCGTAATTGTAGGACACCACCGCACCACCCCTGATGTTGGTATCCGTGGACCCGGAGCCGTCGAACGTGAATCTTGTACCGGTGGTCCCTGTAGCGGGAAGGACCTCGAGCCGGGCTACAGGGGGGGGATTGAACCCCAGTACAGATACAGGCCGCTCTGCCGAATTATTGTCCTCATTGGATTCGTCTATCTCATCGTCCGGGTCCGCAACCACCGTGATGGCATGTATGCCCGGGTTCGCTTCCCATATCACCTCGGCGATTCCAAAACCCCCGCTTTGAACATCTATGGACTCCTCGCCGATGACCGTCCCCGTTAGCTCGGGTCCGTCGATGAAACGCACCAGAGCATCTTTGACATCCATGGATCCCGTATTGTTCACACGTGCCGTTATCGTTATTCGGTCCCCTCCCTCGGGACGGTTATCGGAGATCCATACGGCAAGAGGGGTGATCGACAGGTCAGGTGGTGAGGTATCATAGACTATCGTGGAGTTCACACCCTCGACTGTGCCCTCGATACCGTTCATCGATACTGCACCGTTGAAGGTCCTTGTCTCGCCGGTCCTTCCCAATGGTCTCACCTTGAGAGCAAGTCTCGGCATCGACCCCTCGGTCGAAGTGTTGTAATCGATATAGGCCCTCGATACCCATTCAGTACCGAGCAGTATCGGGCCCTGGGTCCTGTATGTCGCTCCTGACGAACCAGGGTCCACCGAAACATCGGTCGGGATGCCCCAATCACCCGGGGACCTCACTTCCATCATGACCTGGTCCCCCTGAGTATCATGATCCGTCTTTGTGAACGGACCTGTCAGCTCGATGTTCGTGGCATCGTTCAGTTGGACCTGCTCAGGGACGGAAAGCTCGAAATTCATCAGGTCCTCCGCCCTCTTCACTGCACCGTAGGCATCCACTGCTCCCCATCCAGACCTGTAATTGTATTTCGTGTCCAGGTCTGTCCTGGAGGGTGAAAGCATCTGCTCTGCGGTGTCCCGGAGGATCAGCTTCACTGCCTCGGGGGTCAGCCCGGGATCAGCTTCCAACATCAGGGCAGCGATACCCGATATATGTGGGGTCGCCATCGATGTACCGGACATATCCACATAATCAGCTATGGAATTGTGCTTGGGGGCATGGATATCGCTTCCCGGAGCCACGATATCAGGTTTGAGCTCGTCGATCCGGTCGCTGTCACCGTCCGACGAGCGCGGCCCGTAATTGGAATAGTATTCGATCGTGTCATCGTTCCTATCGATCGATGACCTGTCGTTCAGCGCCCCGACGGTCAGAGCCCCATCGGCGGACGCGGGACTCGGCATACCCTGTCCTCCATCGTTGCCTGCGGCAACCACGACGACCACACCGTCCTCGACAAGCTGGTCAACAAGGCGCGAGGTCGTATCTTTCCCGGAAGTGAAGACCGTTGAGCCCCAGGAGCATGAGACCACCCTGATGTCGTATTCCTCATGGTTCTCCAACACCCATTCCAGAGCCCTGTCAGCAGCTCCAGTGAAATCCCCCTGTACCCTTGCATACCGAAGGTCGACCAGCTGTGCCAGGGGAGCTGTACCCTGATAAATGCCCTGGTTTCCCCCGGTACCCATGACGGTACCCGCCACATGTGTCCCGTGGCCGTCAATGTCATCAGGATCGAGCCCTTGTACGATGGTAGTACCCGTGAAATCTACGCCGTAGACATATTTTCCCCTCAAGGATTCATGGACGGTGTTATCGACACCGGAGTCGATGACCGCCACGACAATTCCGTTCCCGGTATACCCCAGGTCGGATGCGGTCAATGGAGAGTAGATGCTGGACCCTCTGGACCTTGTTGCCGGTGACGATACATCGAGGAAGTTCACATATACTGGCCTGTATTCTATCATGGAAATGTCCTGGCGGAGAATGGATCGTATGTCCGGGGCAAGGGTCCTGGGGATCGAGAGATATATCGCGGTGGAGGAGGTACCTACCCTGTGGAATACGGCACCGGGTCCAAGCGATGAAAGCGACTCCTGGACCCTTGCTACGTCGTTGGGTGTCGGATAGTAGCGGAAATGGATGTTGATACCTATCTTATCACCGTTCCCATCCAGGGCTAAAGGGTCACCTTCCAACAGATCATCTATCCTGTCCCCGTCGACATCCCCGTCCCATCCTGTCCAATCGAACGGTGCCACTTCCCGCAGTTCCCAATCTCCCGATGCAACTGGTCCGGAGGAGTCGGCCAGACCCTGCGGGATGCTTAAAAGAGCGAACAGAAGCAGTATAACCGCCGTTGTTCGGAAAAGGTGATCGTACATTGTTATCGCTCATCCCGTGCAGGAGGTACCATACCACATTCCAACTATCACCAGGACTTATTTATAGATTTATACTGACGATGAAAAAAGTGATGATTAACGCCGACAAGATGATGGTGCCAATATCATGACCATTGTCAACATCTTTAAATATGCCCTTTTGAATGTTGGAAATCACATCCCCCGCCGGGTGTGGGAAAGTGATTCTATCATGACAAATGATCAGGAACTGAAGAAGACTGGAACAACGACCCTCGGCATAGTATGCAAGGACGGGGTCATCCTAGCTACGGAGCACCGGGCGACGATGGGAACCCTCATAGCCCATACCGATACACAGAAACTGTTCATGATAGATGAGCACATAGGTCTGACCACTGCCGGTCTCGTAGGGGATGCACAGAGCCTTGCGAGGTATATCACGGCAGAAGCCGAGCTGTTCCGCCTGAAGAGGGACCAGCCGATGACGATAAAGGCTGCCGCAACCCTCACTGCGAACATACTCTCCGGAAGCAGATATTACCCTTATTGGGTCCAGCTCCTTCTGGGTGGGTGGGACATTGAAGGTGGGCATGTTTACTCCCTTGACGCCGCCGGAGGCTCCATACCCGATAAGTTCTGTGCTACGGGGTCAGGGTCACCGTACGCCTACGGTGTACTGGAGGATAACTTCAAGGAAGACCTCACCTCTTCCGATGGGGTGGATATAGCGATCAAGGCCCTGAACGCTGCCATGAGAAGGGACAGTGCGTCCGGGAACGGTTACGACGTCGTTGTGATCAATGATAAAGGGTGGAACCCGGTACCCCCAAAAGAAGTCGAGAAGCGTAAGGAAAAATTAAATATCAAATGATATATGGAACCCCAGCGAAGATCGCTTGTTTCTAATTATCCCAAAAATAGCCATACTGGACTTTGAATGGTTTTCTTGACTATAATTTCCATTTACCTTCTTCAACATATCTGGATACCAGGATTCCCGAAGGTATCTCCAGGTTTTACATGGTGAGGAGACTGGAGGAGCATATTCATGACATATGAAGCGCTGATGAAACGGATAAAGACCGATATAGAGGAGATAATCCCCAAGGACATCGAGATCACTGGCGTGGAATTCGAGGGACCTGTGGTGGTGATCCAGACCAGGAACATGGACGAGTTCGTTTACGATTCGAACCTTGTCAGGCGACTTGCCCAGGGGTTGAAGAGGAGAGTGGCGATACGACCCCATACCTCCCTAGTAAAGGATGTGAACGAGGCAAGCAATATCATCAGGGATATCATCCCCGAGGAAGCGAAGGTCACGGATGTTGCATTCAACCACGACTCCAATGAGGTCACCATCGAGGCTCTATCCCCCGGTCTGGCAATAGGCAAGCACGGATCGAACCTCAATGATATCAAGAAACGGACCGGTTGGGCCCCGCAGGTGGTCAGGACCCCCCCGATCGAATCGAAGAGCGTCAAGGATATCCGCCAGTTCCTGAAGGAATCCGAAGTGACGGAGAAGCGCAAGGACTTCCTTAAAAGGGTTGGGAGAAGGATATTTCGGGACATTCCCGACGATGAGAACTGGGTGAGGACCACCTCCCTTGGAGGATACCGTGAGGTGGGCAGGTCCTGCCACATGCTCACGACCCGTAACTCGAAGGTGCTCATCGATATCGGAGTGAACGTTGGATCCCACGACAAACCCTCGCCCTATCTTCAGATCTCGGAGGTTCAACCCTTCGAATCCATCGATGCCATTGTGATCACCCATGCCCATCTGGACCATTCCGGTCTCGTGCCGCTGATGTACAAATACAACTATGACGGCCCCATCTACTGCACTCTGCCGACAAGGGACATGATGGCCCTCCTGCAGCTGGACTACATCAAGGTGGCCGTTGCCGAGGGTAAGAGGCCTCCATACGAATCAAAACATGTACAGGACGAGATACTCCACTGCATTCCCATCAAGTACAATGAGACAACGGATATCGCTCCGGACATCAGGTTGACACTTCACAACGCCGGACATATCCTGGGGTCAGCGTCCACTCATTTCCACATCGGTGACGGGCTCTACAACATAGCGTATTCGGGGGACATCAAGTTCGAGAGGACATGGCTCTTCAACTCTGCCACCAACAAGTTCCCGAGGCTCGAGGCGCTTGTGATAGAGTCGACCTACGGCGGGAAACACGATTTCCAGCCGACCCGCAAGGAAGCTGCAGTGGAGCTCAGGGGGATCATGAAGAGAACACTGTCAAGGGGAGGAAAGGTACTTATCCCTGTTTTCGCGGTGGGGCGCTCCCAGGAGGTCATGATCGTGCTGGAAAAACAGATGAAGATGGGGCAGGTCCCGAAATGCCCGATCTATCTGGATGGTATGATCTGGGAGGCCACGGCGATCCATACAGCATATCCGGAGTACCTGAACAACCAGCTGAGGACCCAGATCTTCCAACGCAACGAGAACCCGTTCCTTTCCGATTTCTTCAACAAGGTGGATTCAAGGGATATGAGGGATAAGGTGATCCACGATCCGGACCCTTGCGTCGTACTCGCAACCTCCGGTATGCTCAACGGAGGGCCTGTAATGGAATATCTGAAGTACTGGGGGAACGACCCGAAGAACACGCTCGTGTTCGTTGGATATCAGGCCGAAGGGACGCTCGGAAGGAAGATACAGAAAGGCCTTACCGAGCTCATAGTGTCAGAGAAGGGGAGGCCCACTGCAATATCATTGAAGGCATCCAACGAGACAATAGACGGTTTCTCCGGCCACTCGGACCGCAAACAGCTGATCAACTACATCTCCACCATGGACCCCAAACCCGACAAGATCATCCTCCATCACGGCGACGAGGCCAAGGAGATGGATTTTGCATCATCCCTGCATCGGAAGTACGGAGTGTATACCACTACGCCGATGAACCTCGAGACCATCAGGTTGAAGTGAGGGAACATGGAATGGTTCTCGGTACCGGGATATGAGCATATCCCGGACCCCTCCAAGGTCAATGCGAGCGCTGACTACATACTACTGTTGGAACTCGAAGAGGACATCTGCGTGGTCATCGGGGCCCTTGGCGAGATCGGTCTGAGGAGAGGATGGTATGCTTATTGCGGCTCAGCGAAGGCGGGGCTCTGGGGACGTGTGAAGAGGCACCTGTCCGACCCGGTGAAGAAGAGATGGCATATAGATCACATCACCCCCCATGCATCCGACCGGAAGGTCCTCTGGAGAGAGTATCAGGAGGGACTGGAATGCCGGACGGCCTCTTATCTTTCAAAACGATATGAAGCGGTGAAAGGTTTCGGAAGTTCCGATTGTGGGTGCCGATCGCACCTGTTCTTTTTGGGTGATGGTTTCAAAGCGCGAAGAGGGAGATCACCTCGAAGATGATTATGATCGCCCCAATGGCGATCAGGAGCACACCACCAACGGCTCTGGCATCCCCGGCCCTCAACCTCTTTCCGATCGCTGAGGCTCCGGTTCCCAGAAGGACAAGGGGCACGGTCAGACCGATCGAATAGGAGAGCATGGAGAGGGCTCCCAGGATGAAACCGCTACCGATACTTTCCGCATCGATCCCGAGCAGACCCGCGACGGTCATGGCCGCTGCAGAAGCCTCGACGAAGCATACCAGCGAAACAAGGATGCCTATACCGAACATCGTCCGACCTTCCCCTTTTCCTTTCCTTGGGCCCAGCTTCATGAGATAGATGATCAGTCGGTCCCTGGGACGGGGTTTGGCATGGTGACCCCTTCTTTTAAGAACACCAATGAAGACAAGTCCTGTCGCGATCATGACCAGGCCTATGATCATGTAGATCACTGCCTGGAACCAAGCGTGCTGCGAGAAACTGCCGATGGTGGTCACGGTATATCCAACAGCCCCGAGCAATGCTCCCAGTGTCGTTAGTACAAGGACCCTCGGAAGGGCGTAAAGGATGGATATCCTCAAGCCTTCCTTCGCACCATTTCCCCTACCTGCCAGGCGGAGAAAGAGCAGGGGACCGCATGTGAGATTGCAGACCGTAAGCCCCTGTAAGATGCCCAGAAGCAGAAGGACCCCCAGGACAGCTAGGTTCTCGTTCAAACCCCGATACGCTCCGTTTGACTTGAAGTCCTATCCGGTGATAACCTTTCTGGTCTACCAGAAAACAATGGTCCCGTAGATGATAAGGTGTCCTATGATGAAACCCAATATCGTTCCCGAATTGATCGGAGGAAGACCTGCATGGGCCTTTCCCTTGAGGACGAAGAACATCAATGAACCCCATCCAACGAGCATCCCTGCTAGTGCGAAGAATGCAACGGCCACGGGTGGATAGAACAGATCGAAGAGCCGTATTCCGCCAACCGGATCCAGGAAGGTTGCGATAGAGAGGATGAATATTCCGGGGATGATGACGTCACCTAGGCCCATGAAGAGGGATTCCCTCTTTCGTTTGGGGTCCATCAGATTGGTCTCGTCCTCGTAGCGGTAGGACCATTTCATGGGGAATACGAGAAGGATCGGCATCTTCGCTTCCACGACGGAATCCGCCAGGGCGATCATATGCTTCGTCTTGTATACTGATATGAAATCATATACAGCAAGAAGTACGAGCAGGAGCATGATGAACAGTATGGGGAAAGAAATTCCCATTATTGCGATCACACCGGCTCCCATGAGGAGACCCCCGAGGTCCACGAGCCACCATTTCGGTCTTATCAAAAGTGCCGCGACGAGTGTCGCTGCGATCAAAAATGAAATTATCTGGATATGGATCTGGCCCCGATCCTTTGTGCTGATCGGTCCGGTACTTGCACCATCGGTGGATACCAACCATATCTTCCCATCCACACTTTCCTGATAAACCGCTACTGTGTTTGAATTCGTGAGTTCATAATCTTCTCCATACATACTGTCCTGGGTCGCAACGGTCATCCTGGAACCGCGGACGACTATCGTTCTGCTTCGATCAGGGAAAGGACCATCTTCTTCCTTATCATACGAATAGGAGCAAAAGTACCCGGAAATGACCTTTCCCGAGAATATCACAGTGGCGAAATCTCCGTTGTTCACGTACAGATTTTCGTTGCTTTTCACTTGACTGACATATGTCGAGTTATGCCAGTAGAGAGCATGATTCCCTTCTGCTTTTCCCCAGTGGATAGACATAGTACCCGCATAACTACCACCGCGTATCACCACTTCCTTGCTATCAAGGTCTCGAATTGTATAACTTATCTCCCTGACTCCGGTTTCATTCCAGTAATAGTTATTCCCGAAGGACCAACCGGAGACCGGATACAAGGGGCCGCTGTTTTGATCAAAGTACGAGATCTCCTGGAATTCGAAAGCTGGAGACAGTGTGTTCACGCCGATCGACCAGAGATCTTCATGCTCCCAAAAAGAGAGAACGTAAGGTGTCTCCTCCACATTTGCAATATTGACCCCTATAAAATGGAATGTTGAATTTGTATGTAGGATAGCGCCTCTCTCCTCAATGGATCCGAATTTATCAATGGTCCATGCGATGCGATCAGAATCCCTTATACCGGATATCACCCAGTATCCAAGGTTATAATGCGGGTCGGTAATATCTGAAATTCCCTCTATGGACCCGATCTCCTTGTAATCATACATTTTACGTTCCAGGACATGGAAAGAGGAGTTGGTCACTACTATCAATCCAAAACCCATATCTGCGGGATCCAGGGGGACGGCTCTTTCCACCTCATCGACATCATAATAGAATTCCTTCCAAACCGGGGGAGCCCCGTTGAAGGCCACATCGATGAAAGGTTGTACCACGACGAAAGTGGAGGTGAACACGACAAAGGCGAAGAGGTATTTCAGCTTCAGCTTCCTCCGCTTCAGGAGCTTTCTCAGAAGAAGGATACCTACAGCCACCACCACCATCATCATGACGAAGCCGAAGGCATAAAGATACCAGTAGTCCCCCTGGGCGAACTCCTCGAACCCGGAGGAGAGGCCATATGAATCATAGAGAGGGCCGACGATGAGGGACAGACCAACTGTCACGATGATGAAGACCCCCATCAACGCTATGGGGGGAATTGCCTGAGCAGGTCTGAACCTGGGTCTCTCCGCTCCCTCATCTTCCTTCGGTCCCTCTGGCTCTTTCGGAGCCTCCTTCTCCTTCGGCATCTTCACTCATCCTTCTTCGGGCCGACCTTGTAACCGATCATCCGGAGGAGGTCGATCCTCCACTTCTGACCCTCTTCGTCCTCGATCCCGTTGAGCCTGGATCCATCGATGACGCCGATTATCCCCCTGCCCCTCTCGTTCTCGACGATGAGAACGTCCGTGGGGTTTGCGGTGGCGCAGAATATCCTGCAGACGACGTTCGTCATCTTCACTGCGTTGAGAACGTTCAGGGGATACGCATCCTTTAAAAATATTATGAAAGAGTGGCCAGCCCCGATATTGAAGGCGTTCTTTTTCGCAAGTTCCACCATCTCATCGTCGTTCCCGGACCATCTTACCAGGCAGTGTCCCGATGCTTCGCAGAATGCTATCCCGAACTTTATCCCGGGGGAGGTATTGACCATGACCTCGTGGAGGTCTTCGACGGTCTTGATGAAATGGGACTGGCCGAGGATGAAGTTGATCTCTTCGGGTTTTTCGATGGGAACGGACTGGATCTGCACCATGCTGTCTCACCTCTTTGACAAGAATGTTGTTGTTATTGTAAATGTTTTGGTGGATTCGGTCTATCCTCTCATCTCTTCAAGATGCTGAGCGGCCTTCGAGGCGGAGACATCTCCATCCTGCAGCATCCTTGAGACGATGGCTTCCGCCTCTTCGGGGGAAGCACCCGATTGGATGGAAAGGTTCCTGGCATGGAGTTTCATGTGTCCCCTCTGTATGCCTTCAATGGCGAGGGCCCTCAATGCCGCGAGGTTCTGGGCAAGGCCCACAGCGGCAAGGACCTCTCCCAGTTCCGCCGCTGTTTTTATACCCAGTATCTTGATGGAAGCCTTCGCGGCCGGATGTACCTTCGTCGCTCCTCCAACCAGTCCCACTGCTGCGGGTATAATGATCTCCCCGATCAGGTCCCCGTTCTCGTTCCTGCTGTAATTGGTAAGAGGAAGGTACTTTCCTGTCATGGCAGCATAGGAGTGGGCTCCCGCCTCAACTGCCCGGGTATCGTTCCCGGTGACCCTTACGACCGCGGAAACACCGTTCATGATCCCTTTATTATGGGTGACCGCGCGGAACGGGTCGATCTCCGCAAGGTAATAAGCTTTCAGGATAAGGTTGACCCCCTCATCGCCGCCCAACTCTTCCTTCGGAAAAACCGCTTTTACGGTGGAAAGCCTGTGAAGGGCAAGGTTGGACAGTATCCTCAGGACGACCTTTCCCCCTGTCAGTTCCTCGACCCTGGGTGCGATGGCCTCGGCCATCGTGTTCACGGCGTTGGCCCCCATGGCGTCCCTTGTATCGACCAGAATGTGCAGTATTATCATAGGACCTACAGGGCTTTCGAGGACCCGTATCTCGATATCCCTTGCCCCGCCTCCGAACTTCACAAGAAGAGGGTCCCGAGAATTTGCGAGATCCAGCAGCTCTTGTTTTCTTTCAAGGAGAATATCTATTGCTGATCCAGGATCCTCAAGGTCGCAGATCTGCACCTGGCCGATCATGACCTGGTCGGTGGAGGATGCAAAGAAACCGCCGGTGGTCCTGGCGATCTTTGCCGCCTTCGAGGCTGCAGCCACAACACTGGGTTCCTCGGTCGCCATGGGAATGAGCCGCTCGATCCCGTTCACAACGAAATTCGTGGCGATACCAACCGGGAGTTGAAATGTTCCGATCACGTTCTCGATCATCCCGTCCAGAACCTCGATGGATGTCCCTCCCGGGGATAGACCCGCCATATCCTCTCTGGTCAGACCTGCCGCTTCCATTATCTTCCCGACTCTCTCCTCCACCGTCATACGGTAGAGGCCGGGTATATCCGAACCCATCTGGATCACCTCTGCGGGCAATTATCTGATCTCGACGACCGCTCTCTTCAGTTTTAGGCTTATCGGACATACGAGATCTTCCTCTATAGTGAGCAGTAGAACCTTTGTCCCCTTTGGGATACCTTCGTATCTGCACAGATGATTGTTGTCGCACCACCGATAACGGCATCCATCCCCATCGATGGTAACGATCGCAGACTCCAGAGCCTTCCTGTCGGGTATCGACATCTCGAGCGGTAGCTCCTCCACTTCGACGGCCACGACCTTGTCCTGGTCGTGAGCGGGACAGTCATGCTCCTTGTCCCTTACCTTGACCACACGGTATTTCCTGCCGACGGCCAGGTTCTGACAGATGGTGTTGAGCTTGCACTTCCCGCATTCGGGCGCGGGACCCGCGTACATGAACACCCGCCCTTCCTTTGCCAGGGTCTTTCCGATCAGGGATACCTTACCCATCATTCATCACTCGGCCTCAACAGAACGAAGGGATATTTATTACTATCACCTGGACCTCCTGCCATCCACAAGGCCACGGATGAGCTACTTCCCCGGGGAAAGGGATATAAATAAGAACCAATATGGGGGGCTCCCTGAAGCCAAAGCCAGTAATATACTGGCCGCCGCATCTCGTTGAATTGCGGGCCGGACCCCTGAAAGGGATCCTTGTCTGGCCGCTTCGGAGGCTACAACATGGCCGAAAAGAAAGGTAAGACCCAGAAGGGTGATAGGGAGGTCGAACACGGACCCGACTTCAAGTACATCGTCCGTATGGCGAACACGGATATCGCTGGCGAACGAAGGGTCATCGATGGTGTCACCTCCATCAAAGGGCTTAGCTACAGATTGTCGCATGTAATAATCGATCGGTTGCAGGTTCCCCCCGAGAAGCTCATGGGAGACCTCACGGATGAAGAAGTGAGGAAGCTCATGGATATCATAGAGGAGGTCCCGGCAATAATGCCTTCCTGGATGCTGAACAGGCAGAAGGACCTGGACACTGGTGAGGACACACACGCCATATCCACTGACCTGGACATGACCCAGAGGGAGGATATCAACCTTCTTCGAAAGATGAGGTCCTATCGGGGTATCCGGCACGAGACCGGACAGAAGGTCAGAGGTCAGAAGTCACGCTCCAACGGCAGGACCGGTGCGACCGTGGGTGTTTCCAGAAAGAAGGTGAAGTGAGGGGGGAGATGAATGGGAGACCCAAGGAAGCTCAAGAAGAAGTACCAGACACCATCCCACCCCTGGCAGGGGGAGAGGATAAAGGAGGAGAAAGAGCTCCTCATGAAGTACGGTCTGAAGAACAAGAAGGAGGTCTGGAAGGCACAATCCTTCCTTCGTAACCTGAGGGAACAGGCCAGAACACTCCAGGCACAGATCAGGACCGAGAACGTGCAGGCCATCAAGGAAGGGGACCTCCTTCTGAAGAAGTGCAGCAGGCTCGGATTTCTCGAAGAGGGGGCCTCCCTTGTGGATGTGCTCTCCATCCAGATAGATACTCTCCTGTCAAGAAGGCTCCAGACCCTGGTATATACCAAGGGTCTTGCGGGGACCCCGAAACAGGCCAGGCAGATGATCACCCATGGTCATATCATCCTCAAGGACAGAAGGGTGACGATACCCGGGATGATAGTTCCCAGGATCAATGAGAGGTTCATCGAATATGATCAGAAATCACCTTTCGCATTCGAGGAGCATCCGATGAGACCAAAGACCGAGACGGCCGCCTCTCCATTCGAAGCCACATCTCAAGTCCCCGATAAGATATCCATCAACGTTCCCGGAGGTGACGGCAAATGAGCGAGAAATGGGGTATTTGCCACATATATGCCTCCTACAACAATATACTCGTCACGCTTACCGACCTCACCGGTGCGGAGACCATCGCAAAATGTACCGGTGGGATGGTGGTCAAGGCCGCCAAGGACGAAGCATCACCTTTTGCCGCAATGAGAGCAGGAGAGGTCATTGCCGAGAAGGCAAGGGAAAAGGGAATGACCAATATCCATATCAAGGTCAGGGCTCCTGGCGGGAACGGACCATCCTCGCCCGGTCCCGGAGCACAGGGAGTAATAAGATCACTTTCAAGGGCCGGTCTTAGGATCGGAAGGATAGAGGACGTCACCCCCGTACCGCACGATGGTACAAAACCTAAGGGCGGAAAGAGGGGAAGAAGGGTCTAGGAGGCGAACGAAGATGAAGCTGGTGGTTAGGGAGATAACCGACACCAGGTGCTCGTTCATCGTGGACGGTGTGAAGCCGGACATCGTGAACGCCCTGAGGAGGACGTTGATAGCGGACGTCCCTAAAATGGCTATAGATGAAGTGGAATTCCATATGGGACCCATCAGGGACGAGGAGGGTAACGAATACGACTCCAACTCCGCCCTCTTCGACGAAATGATCGCCCACAGGCTCGGCATGGTCCCCATCCCGACGGACCTCCAGCATTTCACCTTCAGGGAACAGTGTGAATGCAATGGTGCCGGCTGCCCCCACTGTACCATAATCTATGTGATGAACAAGAAAGGGCCATGCACTGTTTATTCAGGAGACCTGCAGCCGTTGGGTGACATTTCGCTCAATATCAAGGAAGAGCTTATCCCTATCGTGAAGCTGAAGGAGAAACAAGCCCTTCTCATATATGCCACGGCCATCCTTGGAAGAGGAAAGGACCATGCAAAGTGGCAGTCTGTCACCATCTGCGGGTACAAGAACTTCCCGAAGATAACAATAAAGAACGATGACTGCTGCTTTGATCCCGAGGATTGTGTACGATCGTGCCCGAGGAAAGTGTTCGAGGTGGAAAAGGGTAAGGTCATTATCAAGAACCTCGAGAACTGCGATCTCTGCATGAACTGCCTGGACCATTGTGAGAGTTCCGATGGAAGAGGAGAGCCATTTATCGAGGTGGATGAGGTCACTGACAAGTTCATTTTCACCTTCGAGACCGATGGATCGATAACCGCGAAGGACGCCCTGATATACGCTCTGAAGAACCTCGAGGACAAGTACGAGGAGCTGAGGGAACAGGTATCGGGCCTCGATTAGATTTAAATCCAACTAATCATTCATCGAACATAGGTAGGGTCAGCCTTTAATTGACCATCATCCGCAATCAACGAATAATAAGTGCGAGGGTAGCTCAGCTTGGTCAATCTGGCTAGATCCTTCGGATCTAGCTGAGGTTGAGGCAAGGATGCCTCAACCCGGT
>JAFGLL010000087.1 GCA_016928095.1 Thermoplasmatota archaeon | reverse complement strand
GCAATGGATGTTGCTGACAGGATAGGATATCCTGTCGTCGTCAAACCACAGTTCGGGAACCACGGAAGAGGAATAACAACGGATATCAGGACTGAGGGAGAGCTGAAGATAGCCTTCGAGAATGCAAAGAAGGTCCACAATACGGTCCTGGTAGAGAAATATATGGCGGGTTTCGATTTCCGGATACTAGTGATCGATGGGAAGTTTACCGCTGCGGCAAAGAGGGAGCCGGCCTTCGTTGTTGGAGATGGAATATCCACCATAGATAAGCTCATCGAAGATATCAACAAAGATCCCGCAAGGGGTTTCGGTCATGAGAAGAGCCTGACAAGGATAAAAGTTGATGTCATGACCGAGAGACTGCTTAGTATGAAGCAGCTCACAATTGATAGTGTCCTTCCTGAAGGTCAGAAGATCTACATCAAGTCAACAGCGAACCTCAGCGCCGGGGGGCGGGCGATTGATGTAACCGATGAGGTTCATCCGGTCAATAGAGCCATGGCAGAAAGGATCTCACAGATCGTCGGTCTGAACGTCATGGGTATCGACCTGATCGCACAGAACCTCAGCCAGCCAATATGCGATGGCTGTGGTGGGGTAATAGAGGTGAACGCTGCGCCCGGGTTCAGGATGCACCTCAGCCCATCTGAAGGTAAACCTCGGAACATTGCGGAAAACATTCTTGATATGATCTACCCGCCTGGATCGAAATATCTGATCCCCATAGTATCGGTCACAGGGACGAACGGGAAGACCACGACCGTCCGTCTTATCTCCCATATACTGGAGCTTAACGGCAGCAGGGTGGGGATGACATCGACAGACGCAGTGGTCATCAACAACGATCCCATTCTCGAGGGAGATTACAGCGGACCGGGCGGAGCGAAGGTGGTCCTAATGGATTCCACGATAGACCACGCAGTTCTTGAGGTTGCCAGGGGTGGGATATTGAGGAGGGGTCTGGGTTTCGATGAGAGCGATGTGGGTGTCTTTCTGAACGTCACCTCCGACCATCTGGGTGAAGGTGGCATAGAGACATTGGAAGAACTTTCTAACCTTAAAGGCATCATCATCGAAACCCTCAAGGAAAATGGGCATGCTATCCTGAATGCGGACGATCCGCTGGTCCTTAAGTTCAGGGAGAGAAAAGGAAGCGTCATACTGTTCTCGATGGACCCGGACAACTCAGCACTCGGGGAAAACCTGGAAAAAGGAAACATGAACGTGACCGTCAAGGGAGACTCTATCATTATACAAAAGGGTGGATGGACATCGATGGTGGCGAAGGTCATCGAGATCCCGATCACATACAACGGGAAGGCAATCTTCAACGTCCAGAACGCCATGGCGGCCACCGCCGCAGCATCCGCCCTGGGATTGAACGAGAAGCAGATAAGGGCCGGGCTGGTGAGCTTCAGCCCCTCACTGGGTCTCTCACCCGGAAGGATGAATGTCATCGAGGTTAAGGACTTCAAGGTCATCATCGACTTCGGCCACAATGTGGGAGCCATCGAAGCCACCGGAAAACTCCTGCCACACCTTGCTCCGGGTCGAAAGATAAGAATGGCCTCTGGTACGGGGAACCGCCGTGATGAGGACATAATGGAATACGGCCTTACACTATCGAAATACTACGACCATATTGTCGTCACCGATACCGATACACGGAACAGACCCGTTGGCGAGGTGGCGGATATCGTGGTGCAGGGCCTCTTGAAAGGAGGAAAGAAAAGGTCCGACATCACCATGGTCATGGATGGAAGGGAGGCAACACAGGTAGCACTCGACATGGCCCGGAAGGGGGATATCGTCGTATTGCAGGCAGATAACGTCCAGCTCGTCATCCAGGATGTGATTGACTACAAGGAGAATTCTATCCACCAATACCAGGAAAGAAAGGTCGAGATGTCTCTAAAGAATGAATTTCACGAGGATTGATATGGATACAAAAGAGATCTTCGATCGTATCGAAATGCTCAAAGACGAGATGGTAGGTTTTCTGGCGGAAATCGTGAGCGTTCCTGCAGTGGGTCCATTATCCGGCGGTGATGGAGAGGCAGAAAAAGCGTCGGTGATCGAGAGATATCTGAGAAAGTTCGGTCTTGACGAGATTAACCGCTACGACGTCTTGGATGATACGGTCTCTTCGGGCTACAGGCCGAACATCAAGGTCAGCTATAAAGGCAAGGGTTCGGGGCATCGTATAGTAATTATAACTCACATGGATGTAGTCCCTCCCGGAGATATCGAGGAGTGGGACTCCGAACCGTTCAAGGTCAAGGTCAATGATGGCAGGATGATAGGGAGGGGGGTCGAGGACAACGGTCAAGCACTGACCGCATCGATATTCGCCCTGAGGACCATCAAGGACCTTGATATACGACCCGTCCACGATATCGCTATTTTCCTCGTATCCGATGAGGAGGAAACGAACGAGAAGGGAATGGGCCATCTCGTTTCAGAGGGGCTGATCGGGGGGGACGACATCATACTCGTCCCGGACCACGGTGAGCCCACCGGGAAGTTGATAGAGCTTGTCGAGAAATCGATACTCTGGGTCAGGGTAACCGTGAAAGGCAGACAATGCCATGCGAGCATGCCCCACCTGGGGAACAATGCTTTCAGGGCTTCGATGGTCCTGGGCTCGAGAATTGACAGGGCACTTCATGACAGGTTCGATAGAAAGGACGAGACCTTCGATCACCCCTTCTCCAGCTTTGAACCTACAAAAAGGGAGACGGAAGCCTCCGGGATCAACGTGCTACCTGGCGAGGATGTTTTCTACTTCGACTGCAGGCTACTTCCAGGGGTCCCCATCGACGATGTTATATTGGAGATAAGGAGGATCGCTGATGAGGTCCAAAAGGAGGCCGGGGTCTCCATCGATATCGATCCGGTGCTCCGGGAAACCACTCTTCAACCCACTCTGCCCGATGCAGAGATCGTAAGGATGCTCTCAAACGCCATCATTCATACAACGGGAAAGACCCCGTATACGGGAGGGATAGGAGGGGGTACCTGCGCAGCTATACTACGGAATAAAGGGCTGGAAGTTGCCGTCTGGGAGACGATCCACAATCAAGCCCATGCTCCTAACGAGTACATCCTGATAGACAATATGGTCAGTGATTGCAAGGTGTTAGCTTCGCTATTCACACTAGATGACCAATGATGGAACGTTTTGGGCACTTTTTCGAAAGGTAGTTATAGTTACAATGGAGGTTATTGTATACTCCGATAATGTAAGTCCGGGAGGGAATAGAGTGATGATGAAAGGGCTTTCGGCCTTGATGGTATCCGTTCTGTTGTTGACAACTCTGCTGGTCTGGCAACCCACAGCAGGTGAAGATGTTCCCTTCGAGGAAGATGGAACGACGGTAAAAATGCCGGTATCACCATCCGATGAGGGTTTCATCGAGAACATTGGCCAGTGGGAAGATGAGATCCTCTTCCATGCGAGCACGGGTTTTGGACATGTCGGTCTCGGCAGGGAAAGGATCTACTATGATGTTATGGAACAGTTGGAAGGACCCTTACCGGGGAACCACCGGATGAGGGGTGTGGGGGAGGAGGTCGTCGAGGGGGCTGTCCTGACCCTGGATCTCAGAGGTTCAAATGGCGTGGATCCCACCGGTGGCAATGAAATGCCAGGAGTATCCAATTATTTCGTGGGGAACGATCCTTCGAGATGGGCCAACGGAGCACGATCGTTCGGTTTTGTGGAATACCGCAACGTGTGGGACGGCGTTTCCCTCGTCTTCAGCCTCAGGGAAAGCTCCCTCAAATACGACCTGTACCTGGACCCGGGGGTAGATACTTCTGAAGTGGTCTTCGGGGTGGATGGACATACGGGATTGACCAGCGACGGAAGGGAGTTGTCCATAGAAACACCCATAGGGACGATCCTCAAGGATTCAGGCCTAGTTGCATTCTATACCGATGGTGAAAAGGAGAGGACGAACGTCAGGTTCAGGCTCATCGACGAAAGCTCTTACACCTTCAAGCTGGACGGCAGGGACCCAAACAGAGGTGTCCTCATCGACCCGATCGTGTATTCCTCATATCTTGGTGGCAGCGCCGATGATGGGATATTCGACTGCGATCTCGACAGCAACGGGAACAATTATCTTGTGGGTATTACGGACTCAAAGGACTTCCCGATAACCACGGGTGTCTACCAGACGACCTACAACGGAAATTACGATATCTTCGTCACGAAGACGAACCCCTCCGGAAGCTCCATCATTTTCTCGACGTACATTGGTGGTTCCGATTACGATACGGGAAATGGTATCAAGGTTGATGGTTCGGGGAATACATTCGTCGCGGGAAGCTCCTACTCCCTGGATTTTCCCACGACCTCCGGTGCCTACAACGAGACACACTGGAACGAATCATGGTGGACCGATGTGATCGTTTTCAAGCTTTCATCGGCCGGAGATTCTCTGATATATTCCACTTATGTGGGGGGAGAATATGACGAGGAAGCTATGGATATCGATATAGATCTCCAGGGATCGGCCTATGTGGTCGGGAGCTCCTATTCACTGGAGTTTCCGACCACAAGCGATGCGTACGACGACACGGGTGATGATTGGGCCGGAGATATGATCCTTTTCAAGCTTTCGGTCGATGGCAGCTCTCTGGACTATTCCACATACTTTGGTGGATCTGACGGCGACCAGGCCTCGGGCATCGTCTATGACGGCTCCGGGAACGTTTACGTGGCGGGGAGCTCATGGTCCTACGATATCCCCACCACCTCCAGTGCCTATCAGCAGAAGAACATGGGCTACTTCGATGTGGTGGTGTTCGAGTTGAACATCGATCGCTCGACGCTTGTCTACTGCACTTACGTGGGCGGGGATGATGATGATCAGAGCGAATCGATAACGGTTGACAGCACAGGTAATGCTTTCGTGACGGGTTATACTTTTGGGGGAAGAATGTTGTTCCCCACAACGACCGGAGCTTACAGCACGACACACGGAGGCAACTATGATTCCTTCGCCTTCAAGCTCGATCCGACCGGATCACGCCTTCTCTACTCGACCTTCCTCGGCGGCTCGAGCGAAGACTACGGATATGGTATCGACACGGATCCGAACGGTAGAGCTTACATCTGCGGTTATACCGCCTCGGCCAACTACCCTACCACCCCGGGGGCCGACTATACCTCCTTCCGCGGAGGATATTACGATGCTACGGTGAGCGTCCTCTCTTCATCAGGAGCGGCGCTCGTCTTCTCAAGCTATCTTGGAGGCAGTTCGGACGATTTCGCGTGGAGCCTGAAGGTCGATCCGATGGCAAATGCCCTGGTCGTTGGTTATACTGCTTCCACGAACTACCCTGTAACGACCGGTGTGATATCGACCTCCAATAAGGGTGGCATAGATGGTTGCCTTTCAATGGTGAACTTCACTCTCCCTCCGACCACCCCGACGGGCTTCATAGTAACACCCGGTGATGGGTTCATCGACCTTGGCTGGTCCGAACCGGGATCGGACGGGGGATGGCCCGTAACCAAATATACTGTCTACAAGAGGGCCGAAGACCAGACGGTCCCTTTCACGATCAATGTCACGGAGCTTGGATATAACGACACGGATGTGGAACTCGGAGTGAAATACTACTACTCGGTCTCCGCCTCCAACAGATGGAGGGAGGGACCAAGGACGATCGAGGTTCTGGGTATCAGTACATCGGTCCCATATCCCCCGATCAACCTTTCGGCTGTAGTATCCGTGGGGAAGGTGGAACTGGACTGGGAGGTCCCTGCATTCAATGGAGGGACACCGATAACTGGTTATATGGTCCATAGAGGGAACGTCAGCGGAGATCTGGAATTGCTCAAGGAGACCGCACCTGTGGCCACTTCTTACACAGACCTGGAGGTGGAACCCGGCATGACCTACTACTATCATATAACTGCTATCAATTTGAATGGGGGGTCCGCCCCTGGTAACGAGGTCCAGGCCGTTCTTCCGGATGTCCCCGGTGCTCCTGTCGATCTTACCATGGAGCGCGGGGATACGTTCGTACACATCAGCTGGGGAGCACCGGCATGGGACGGCGGCGTTCCGGTCATGAGCTACAAGATATACAAGGGGGAGGAACAGGATGACCTGGCGCTGCTCAAGACCGTATCCTCCGGAACGATCGGTTACAACGATACCAAGGTGATCAACGGGATCAACTACTACTACACGGTCACGGCGATCAATGACGTTGGGGAATCACAACCGGCCGAAAGCATTTCAGCCATTCCCATGACCATACCTTCCGCACCGACCCTTCAAGAACCACTGGTCGGGGACGCCTCCCTTACGCTTACATGGGACCCGCCCATGAACGACGGAGGTTCCTCCGTTCTCAAGTTCCTTATTTACAGCGGGGACTCTTCCGAGACCCTGGTCTTCCTCGACCAGATCGATGCTGATGAAATTGAATTCATCCATTCCGGATTGACCAACGGCATGATGTATCACTATCAGATAACAGCGTTGAACTCCTTCGGGGAGTCGCCCAGGAGCAACATGATAAGCGGAACGCCGCTGGGACTGCCCGATCCCCCCACCTCGGTGGAATTTCTATCCGGGGACGGTTTCGTGCAGCTCACATGGTTTGCTCCAGCGGATGACGGGGGTGCGGAGGTGAATTCATACCATCTTTTCAGGGCCGTTGGAACGGGTGATCCCATTCTCTACAGGATCATCACCACCACGAGATACAACGATACGGAGGTGACCAACGGTCAGACCTACCACTATTGGCTGACCTCTCTGAACATAGTGGGTGAATCGGTCAGGACGAAGGAGGTCTCTGCCTTGCCATTGGGTCTTCCGGGTACACCGACAGGGTTCTTCCTCGAGGTGGGAAATGGTCAAGTGGACCTTTCATGGGTTGCTCCGACCAAGACCGGAGGGGCCCCGCTCCTTTCCTACATGCTTTACAGGAGCGAGGACGGCAATGAATTCCTGCTACTTGACGAGCTGGGGACCGAGATAACGGATTACAGGGACCGTGATGTGGAGAACGGGAACGTCTATTACTACAGGTTGACGGTCAAGAACATCCTGGGGGAATCCGCTTTCACCGAGACGCTCAACGCCTTGCCTTTTGGACTTCCATCTGCTCTCCGCGATATGAAGATAGAGGAGATGGACGGAACGGTCCTCATAACCTGGGAACTCCCGGAGGATGATGGCGGTTCACCTCTGACAGCGATCAAGGTCTACAGGTCGAGGGAAGGCGGGGTCCAGCAGAAGATAGCCAGCCTTGACGGGACCGTAACCTCATACACTGACAGGAACGTGATCGTGGGCGTGACCTATTCGTACGTGGTCAAAGCGGAGAACAAAGCGGGAGAGAGCCCATCGGCAGCACCTTTGCAGATCATGATCAAGGAGCCCGAGGAGAAAAGCAATACAGGTCTGTTAGTAGGGATCATCATAGTGGTAGTAGTGCTTGCCATCATTGCACTGGTCATCTTCCTTGTGATGAGGAAGAGGAAAAGAACGGAGGCCGTTCCCCCCCAGCTCCCCTATTATCCGGGAACAGGGCAGATGGCCCCGGGGATGATGCCGGTCCAGGGTCTTCCCTACGATCAGACAGTATATCAACAGTTTCCAGGTCAAGTACCCGGACAGCAGGGAGCTTTGCCTTCGCCCCAGCAGCCTCTGTTACAGCAACAGGAGGCCGTATATCAGGGGTCCGTCGGATACCAGAGGCCTTCTTCGGAAACACCATTGTACGACGGATATCAGGAACCAGAAGCACAGTATTATCAGGAGCAGCCGCAATATCAGGAGGAAGCCGTTCAAGGGACGCCTGAATATGCCCCCGCGGAACCGGAGCAGCCCGTGCAGGTTCCCGAAGAGATGACTCCACAGAAGCAGCCAGTGGAACAGACTCCGCAGGGGGGTTTGCCCCCTCCTCCTACTCTCCCGGGATCAGTTGAAGGGGATACTTGAGGAGGAGAATCCTCCTGAAGAGCCGT
>JAFGLL010000086.1 GCA_016928095.1 Thermoplasmatota archaeon | reverse complement strand
GATCTCCTGGAACCTGTCCTGGTCTATCGACACTACCTTGAATCCCCTTTTGATCATGCTGTTCTTTGCGTGGTTGGCTATTGTCCTAGACATCGATTCGAGCGTTGCCGATGGCAGAATGAGGAAGTTCAACACGGTTGCACCCAGGCCTTCCCCTATCGCTGCGATCACATGAGATGCGCCGCTGGCAGTTCCCTTGCCGAGCGATCCTATCTGGACTATGAGATTGTATCCTTCCATGAAAGGTTCGATGTCGCGCCTTGAATCCTCCGCGGCCCGCTCACCGAGCTCGATGAGACCCATGGCACCCTTACCCCCGCAAAGACGCCTGCCGATGAGGAACTTGGTATCGGCCCTTGTCTGCCTGATATCTTCCTCATCGGTAGTGATGTAAAGGGTGTCTATGTTCGGCCCCGAGGTCTCGTGGACGGACCTTATAAGACGACTCGTGCCGCTACCTACCCCGATGACCAGGACCTTATCTGACCTTGAGGAAGGATCGGCTGAACCTATCATGGAACTACCCACCTCACTTCGACCGGTATATCAGATGCTGGATGTTCCCGTACCTTTCATCTATCACATGCAGAGCGTGTGTGTACATCGCCATCGCACGGATGTATTCGGGAGTGTTCTTCGTGTTCTCCGCATACGAGTTCAGCTGCTCAAGGTATAGCAGATCACTTTTCGCTTTTTCCGTCAGACCCTCTTCATCCAGTAGCATTGTTCCATCCCTCCTTTTTGATCGCCCGGAAAGGCTCGAAGACCGCGTCCGTTCCCCGCAAGCGGTCGTTGTTTCGGTTGAGGACCATGCATCCCTGTGGTCCTTCGAACTTCGATCATCACCTTGTCATCGAATCCTGCTGCATCTCTATGGACCTTGCATCCATATCGACACGTGCAAGCTCCGTATCCTCTTTCCTGTCCGCCATGAGCTTTGTCCTTATCTCCCGGATCCCCAGCTCGAGAGCTTCGGAAAGCAGTGCATCAAGAGAAGTGCCGTACTGATAATATTCATGCAGCCTTGCTGCCCTTTTCATGGAGTCGGCCGATATCAGGACCTCCACTCTCTTCACCCTCGGCATCAGGCCGATCTTCTCAAGGTTCTCGAGCGCCAGATGTAATACATCCGTCTTAGAGATGTTCAACTCCGATTGGATCCTATCGAGCATCTCCACCTGGTCAGGAGAGAATCTTGCTGAAACGGTGGTTATCCTTCCGCTCATTTTAACACCCACGATCCCTGATAGTTCAAAGCTGTAATATTATCGTATTACAGTGAGTATCTACTAACTATAAATATATTTCTTTCAGTCATCCCCCTCCCCCGGAAATTCCTGCAACATAAGGTTAATAGGAATACCGACCATTCATCAAAATCATGTATCTGACCAATGAAGAGGAAGCCATCCTGGCCGGGTCCGAGGGTGAGGCGAAGGCCTTCGCGATGAAGGTACTCGTAAACCTCGGGGACCTCGAGAGTTCCGAAGGTTTCTATCCAATAGTTTCAGCCCATGTGTCTGGGGTATCATATCATACGGCGGGGGAAGCCCTCATCAGGTTATTGGAGGAACTAAACCGGATGGGTGCCAAGGTCACGGTCCCGACCAGTCTCAACCCGGCTGGCATGGACCTGGAACTCTGGGAAAGTATAGGCTATCCGCCTGATTTCGCAAAAAAACAGTTTATGATAATAGAACTGTACTCCAAGCTTGGCATCGATATCACCTGCTCATGCATACCTTACGAAACACCGCAGAGCGTTCAATCTGTAAGGATGGGCGACCACCTCGCTTGGAGCGAATCCAACGCTGTCATCTACGCGAACTCCATGGTCGGAGCAAGGACCAACCGGGAAAGCGGTGTCTCAGCGCTTGCATCCGCGATCCTTGGGAAGACCCCGGTCTGGGGGATGCACCTCGACGGACCCAGGATGCCCTCCATGGAAGTAACGATCGATGGCTCCATGAAGGCACACCATTTCGATCTGCTGGGTGCCTATATCGGAAAGCACTTCAACTCGATCATACCCGTTTATAAAGGGATCAAGAAGGACGTGAGCCGTGGATCATTGAAGCACCTGGGTGCGGCAATGGCCGCCAAGGGCGGACACGCCATCTTCCATATCCTGGATATGACACCCGAACGTGACCTGGTCCAGAAAGCCTACACGGATAAGCACATCGTTGAAAGGATAACCCTTACGCCCGAGGAGCTGGACGACCTTAAGGATGGATTGTATCCTGCCCCTGCAAAGGATATTGACATATTCGTCCTCGGGTGTCCCCAGTTCGGGATATCGGAGTTCGACCGGTTGTCGGGCGCCCTCAAGGGGAGGAAGCTGAAGATGGGTAAGAGAATTATCGTCTACACCAATCGTTCGATCCTTGGAGCAATGGAAGAACACGAACGGGGGGTGCTCATCGATGCGGGGATCGAGATCTACAACGACACCTGCATGGTCGTTACACCGCTTCGCAGCATAGGGATCGAGAGGGTCGGAACGGATTCCGGTAAGGCGGCCCACTACATCCCGAGGATGTCCGGGGTGGAAACTGGGCTGCTTCCCCTCGAGATGATCGTCGAGCTATGTGTCGAATAAAGGATAGGGCCACTACCCTTTCTTCGATCGGGCTTTCCCGGAATGGTTGAGGACCAGGACCATCAAGAGGCATATTGTCAAGGAGATAACAAAGAGAGGGAGGATAAGCTCCCACGCATCGCTCTTCTCTTCTATCACGGGCCTGTCATCGATAACCCCGGGTGAGGTCCCGTTCCCGGAAAGAAGTCGCTCAATCCCATCGGTCATTGGGACCGCCACCACCTCGCCGGAACCTATCCTTACCCGGACCATGGTCAAAGGAATGCAAGATACTCCGGTTGCGTTAGAACCTATGTTAGGTTTCAGGATCGGACGATCATCGAAAATGGACAGCAAGGAGCCTTCGGCCAGAACAAGCAATGTCACTTCCATCTCTGCCACTCCTCCCCCGGGATCGGTCACCTTGAGCACCATCCTGTGGACCCCCTTGTCGTCAGAGAGCGGGGTCCCCTGAAGGGTTCCGGCCTTCATGTCCAGAGCCAAGAAATCATCGCAGGGCCACAGGGACCATGTTAGGACCTCTCTCGCATCGTCCTCGTCGTCAACAACGAACTCGAGGTCAATATGCTCCCCCACAGCGGTCATGAGGAAGATCGAGGAGTTGACGAACACCGGAGGGTCGTTGGTCCCGATGACGATCATCCTGAACTGGACGATCTCATCGGGTTCACCCTCGGTCTTCATGCGTATCAAGATCTCGTGGACGCCGATATCCGACTGGGTCGGGATACCTCGAAATATGGGACCATCTCCGAAGATGCTGACGAATCCGGGCATCTTCTCGATGATCAGTCCTTCATGGGCTTCCCATTCGGGCATCAGTTCCTCCCGCAGATCGATCTCGAAGGGGACATCCTCGCACAGAAAGATCACACGATCCAACGTCGTGACCTTCTCTTGTATCGATGTGTCGTTGACATGAAAGATCATCTCCCTCGTGCATGTGCCGCCGTTCCCGTCATCCACACTCACTTCAATAAGATGTGTCCCGATATCGTCGCGGGTGGGGGTTCCCCGCAATATTCCTGTCAATGGGTCTATGCTCACGAAAGATACATCCCCCGCAATATCCCAGATCAACCTGTCGGATGTTGGGTCCACGTCCTCGGCCCTGGGTTCGACAAGAAGCTCCTCACCAGGCATGACCTCTATGTATCTGGGAAGCTCGGTTATCATTGGCGGATCGTTCGTGTTGAGAACATTGATCGTGAACATCAGACTGCCTATCGGTTCCCCGTCGTACCTTATCAGGACCGAGAAATGATATCTGCCTATGTCATCGTTTCCCGGAGTGCCTGAAACCGTACCCGTCATTGGATCGAACGAGATGAAGTCGGAATCGGTCCAAGCATCATAGGTGAGGTTGCATCTGTTCGATCCTGGCATGCACAGGAACAGCATCATCTCCTTGTCTTCTTCCACCGTGAGCTCCGTGCAGGTCTTGCTCCAGGAAGGATACCCGCTAAGGGTGCGGAGGTCGTTCAACGTGGCGGGACGGATCATGGCGCATGATCCACCGTCCTCAACCACCTGCTCGTCAATGATCGTGTTCCTGTCCACGAGATACCTTCTCGTATCGATGGACCCGTGATCATCCTTGAAGATCGTTGCCGCGAATGTCCTGCCTTCCCCGACCGGGGCAAGGTCGACCACGGCCCTTGCGGGAGAAGGTCCGTTGATGAACCCGTAGAACCAGGTGTCACCATTCCTCTTCAATGCAGAAGCATACCTTCCGGGAATGTCATCGGGATAGATCACCTCATCCCAGACCGTTGGTAGATCCCGCCAGGCCTCGAACGGTCCGGACCTTGCCACCGCTATCGGGTCCTGATACCAGTACAAAAAGGTCATTGGGGAGAAAAATACAAAGGGTAGCGCCATCTGATGGCATGATGTCGTGCGTTCTTTGTAAGGGACCGCTCTGGGGGTGTAATCCATCGGACCGCAAACGGACCTGGTGTACGGGAGTAAAGTATTGTGATAAGGTGTCGGAAAGTGCTCGTTTCCCCTGACACCTTCTACCGATAGGATATTAGGGTAGGTCCTTGTGAGACCTGTTGGGCGATAATTATCATGGATTATCACGAACAGTTCATGTTCAGCAGCTTTCTGCACGGCATAATGAATGAAGTTAATCCCGGTCTGGGTCCTTCCGTCCATGAAACCGAACTTGATACCTTTTATTCCCCATTCCTGGTAGAGCGGAAGGACCTTGTCCAGCTGCTTCCTCAATGAACGGTTGTTGACGTAGAGTACGACACCGATCCCTTTATCCTTCCCGTATCTGACTATCTCCGGTATATCCAAGTCCGGGACCGAAGCGGAACTGGCGTCAGATCCCGGATCGAACTCCTTGCCGTACCATCCAGCGTCAAGATGGACGTACTGGAGACCGTTCTCGGAGCAGAAATCTATCACCGCCTTTGAACCGTTGGTCGTAAGGGTACAATCGCGGAAGGCCTTCCCGGGTCTGATCCATGAAATATCCTTAAGTTTGCTCTCCGGGCAAAGGGAATAGAGGATATGGGAGTTCTCGATAAGGTCCCCGGAACCATTTCCGGCGATGACCACTCTCCAGGGGGTCTCGAACCCGGGGTTCCGAACAACCCTCGAGCAGAGCTGCACCTGAAGGGAGGTGGATCCATTGCCAGCGTTCTTCAGCAGCATCCTGGAATGATCCAGAAGAGCGGCTTCACCGATAGAGACGTAGCGTCCATCTGGGAGTTCCACTGCCAGAGGCACCTCGCATTGCTGTCTGACCCTGCTGATCTGAACCCTGGAATATTCCCCTTCCGTCCCGTACTCCGCGAAACATGGAAGGTCATCGTTGAAGGAGAAGGTCGTGGCCTCTCCCATGATCGTCGTCCTCCCGACACCCTCCTGGTCGGGAACGACGTACCTGAAAGCGACACCCTCGTCGTAGGCTCTGATATGCAGTTCGAAGGTCCTCCCCTTGCCAAGGCTCTCCCTGAGAGTTACCAGGGCATATCTGTAGTGATCCTCGAAACGGGAACCTTCGGCGTATGCCACCGTGTATTCCTCCTTAACGGTGTTCATGACGGTCCGAAGGTGTTCAGCCGTACCGGAAGGGATCATGTCACCGTCTCCCAGCAAGAGCCCCAATCTCGAACCGGTCAAGAGCCGCTCACCTCCAAGCCATACCTCGTATGTGAGGTTCGGACCACCGAGAATAAGTCTGAAAGTGGTCCTTCCGCCGGGGGAGGAAACGGTTATCTCGGATGGACCACTAGTATCGCTGCCATCCTTTTCGGAAGGAGATATATCGATAGCTATAGCTCTTGGGCCGTCTTGGATCCGTCCAGTGAAACATACTGTACAGGAGAGTACAACGACGATGATCAGTAATATCGAAAATGACTCTCCGAATAGGGATCGCTCACAGGATGTTTCCTCTACCCGAGGCATATGACTCCATGGGTCTGGGGATATAACCGGGATGTCACGCCGAACATTTACATTTCTGGCTTCTCATAACCTTATAAGTTTTATGGCGTTTTGTTTTCACATCGACAGGAATGCCTTCATGTGCAGGGAATTCGTCATAACAATTATATACCACGTCCTGACCAGAAATGTTGAAAAAACACTTTGTACTGGATTTATATCCGAAAACCCATGCTCATCGGATAGCCTATGTCAGATTACTCAAGCTCATGCCTTCGGATCGTGAAATGTTCGCTCTTTTCTCTTTTACTTCTTGGAGCGCTCCTTTCGATCTTCGTTCAAGATATCACCATGGCGGATACGACCACCTCGAGTTCGGAGACCTATCCTTACCCGACCATCAACCTGACGATAGACCACGATTCCGTAAGGATACTCTGCATCGATATCTCCCCGGGTGACGAATATGCCGCGATAGGTCTGGCGAATGGTAGTGTCATCATCTATAACATATCCACAAAGTACATGGTGACCGTGCTGCATCCGGGTCATTGGGTCTGGGATGTGGAGTGGTGCCCCGTTGGCTCCACACCGGTCCTCGCCGTGGCAACAGGCAAGAACTGGGACAATGTCGAGGGCTGGTTCAAAATATATTCAGGTCCATCCTGGGCGCTCGTCGAGGAAAGGACATACGGTTCCCAGATATTCTCCATCAGCTGGAAGTCGGACGGGTCTCTTCTAGCGGTGCCGAACATAAACATCGTCGATCTCATATGGACAGGAAATTGGACCCGAATGGGAGCGGTCCTGCCTGGTAACAATTACAAAATGGCCGTGGAGTGGCAACCCGAAGGGGGCCTCCTCGCTGTGGGGCAGATGTCATTCGGTAGTGAAGATTATGAGGGTTCGGTTGACATCCTGGACTCCAGCGATGATTACTCGGTCCATTCTCATATGGGCGGGTACTCCTTCTCCCCCGATGTTCTTCGTTGGGACCAACAAGGGTCCAGACTTGGTATCGGGAACCTGTCCCTTGAGGTATGGGACGTTGATAAGGACACTCCCGTATTCACCCGCAACAACTCCGAAGAGATATGGATAAATGGATGGGGATGGGCCAATGGGGGCGATGGTTTCTTCGTTGCCAACAACTCCAGGGTGGAGTTCATTGACCCAAACGAACCGAGGAATGATATGCACATCGACCTTTCCGACTATGTCCTCGGGATATCACTTACAAGCGACAATTCCGTCCTGATGGCCATCGCATTCGATACCTTATATTTCATCGATATCACATGGATAGAGCCACCCGATGTTGAGGCCGACATCGATGGCGATGGTGTTACCGATGAGTATGACGCCTTTCCAACGGACCCCGCAGCTTCCATCGATACGGATGGGGATGGCTTTCCGGATATCTGGAACCCCGGGAAGAGCGCAGATGATTCAACCACCGGATTGAAGCTCGATCTCTATCCTCTGGACCCGAGCGAATGGGCCGACGGTGACGGCGATGGGATACCGGACAATACCGACAGGTTCCCGGACGATATTGCAGCATCCGAGGACCTTGATGGCGACGGATATCCTGACAGATGGAACATGGGAATGAACGAGGAGAATTCCACTACTGGGCTCAAGTTGGACGAATTCCCGACGGACCCTCTGGAATGGATAGATACGGACGGGGACGGTCACGGGGACAACTCGGATGAGTTCCCCGAAGACCCGAACGAATGGGCCGACAGTGACGGCGATGGGATACCGGACAATACCGACAGGTTCCCGGACGATATTGCAGCATCCGAGGACCTTGACGGCGACGGATATCCTGACAGATGGAACACGGGAATGAACGAGGGGAATTCTACAACTGGACTCAGGTTGGACGATTTCCCGACGGACCCTCTGGAATGGATAGATACGGACGGGGACGGACACGGGGACAACTCGGACAGGTTCCCCGAAGACCCGAACGAATGGGCCGATACGGACGAGGACGGGGTCGGGAACGAAGCTGACGCTTTTCCCACGGATCCCGCTGCATCGGTCGACACGGACGGGGACGGTTATCCGGATTCATGGAATCCGGGTATGAGGGCTGAAGATTCAACGACCGGACTGGTACTCGACAGATATCCTCTCGACCCGAAGAACAGGCCCGATGGAGATGGAGTGAATGACACTCTCACCTCGCCTTGGGTATATGTACCAATAATTGTATTTATCCTGTCCGTCATTGCTATACTGGCCACATTGATCATGGTAAGATGGCGCAGATCCTCCAACATGGATACAGACCCTGATGAGTACAGGATAAGTAAGTATCGTGATGGGGTATTGAAAGGGCTTGATGATGACGAGTATGACATACCCGAAGGGGAGCTACTCGAAGACCTATCAAGGAAGAGATACAGCGGTGAGATATCGGAGGAGACGTTCACCTTCATCATCGAAAATGTGGTTGGCGGCAAGTAGCCCAGAGGGGGAATCTGACGGTGGAAGACCGCATCCTTCAGAATGATATCAGGAGGTCCATATACAAACATATAATGAAATATCCTGGTGTCCAGTTCACGGTCCTAAAGGATATCTTCGGTATCCCCGAAGGAACCCTGCGTTATCACATCAGATATCTCGAGAGGAAGAAAAAGGTCCGGTCCGACATGCACGAAGGCAGGAGGTGTTATTACACCGTCGATCCTGATCGAACACCATTGAATGCCACTATGAAGCTTTCACCCGTTCAGGAAAGGATACTCAACACCGTCAGGAAGAGACGGGGTATCACCCAGAAGTCATTGTGCGAAGAGACCTCCACGAACAGGTTCACCTTAATGTACAATCTGAAGAAGTTGGTCTCATACGGTCTCTTAAGAAGATACTCAAAGGGTAGGGAAGTACATTATCAATACATTTCCAGAAGGGAACTTGACCGTCAGGTCCTGAGAAGGGCGACCATCGATCTTCTGAATGGACGGATAGACGAGGATACCTTCGGAAGGATCGCCGATCGCTTCGACGAGGATTGAACCTACTTCTTCTTCAGGGAGATCGTGGTCTTCTCCTTTAGCCTGGACACCCTGAAGAAGGACTTGTTGTACTTCCTCAGTTTGAAGGACTGCAGCGACCGGGTCACCAGATCGCCTGTTGTAATGCGGGGGTTCTGCGAAGCTATGTAGTCGAAGGACAGGTGGGCAAGCCCGCACCTCAGATAACTTGTCAGCTTTTCCTGGGATGCCCCCTGTTTGTAGAGTATCATCAACCAGTCCCTCAGCTTCTTCTCTCCTATCTTGAATATCTCGTCAGGAAGTTTGCCACCGCTCCTTCGCATATAGCTGTTCAGCATGTCGTGGACCGTCGAATAATCATTCTTGAAATCCTTGGAAAGGATACCTTCCTCGATGAGCTTTGCATCAAGCATACGTACCATCTTGGTATCGGCCATATTTTACCCCCTTCATTCGGTCACCAGATACAATGTAACGCATCATATAACAGCTTTACCATGGTCCGAGGTATCGATGAAAAATGGTCCGTTCCGTGGCAATATCTGTTCCCCCTTCACTCATCTTGCTTTCATGAAATAAAGAAGGATAAGGGAGATCACCGTCAAACATAGAGATACCATGAGGGGAACACCAGGACCCAACAACATCCACATCAATCCCGCCCCCAGCGAGGAGGGCAATGCACACAGGCCTATCACCATCTGATACCCTCCCAGGGTGCCAGCTTTCAACTCATGTGGTGCAAGTTCGGATACCAATGTCTTCTGGACCGGTTCCAGCGATCCCTTGTGAAGACCGAAGAGGACGAAGGCCGATATCAGGAATGGCAGGCCGTCCGATATAAGAAGGGAGAGACAGACCAGAGCCCACAGGACGAAGGAGATGGCGATGACAAACTTTCTACCTATCCTGTCGGACAATCTCCCGAACAGGAACGAGACAGCGGAAGCGACGGTCGTGAAAAGTAGATAGAAAAAGGGGACGAAACCTGTTCCGATGCCGGCTTCCCTGCTGAAAATGAGCAGGAACGAGTACGAGAACGATCCAAGAGCAAAGACCCCGCTGATGACCATGAAGAGCCTGAGGTCCGAAGACATGCCCTTGAAATTGCACCCTTTGTAGGCAACTCTGGAGCCAGGTCCTGCCTCCCTGATCTTCCATAATATCAGCAAGACCGCAACCATAGAAGGGGCAGCGGCCAGTAAAAAAAGGTTCCTGTAACCGAGGGACGAGAAGAAGGATACCGCGATCACGACCCCCACGACTGCCCCCAGATGGTCCATGGACCTGATGAAACCGAAATTACGCCCTCTGTCCTTGTCGCTGGAAACATCGGCAACCATGGCATCCCGGGGAGGGCTCCTGATCTTTCCTGCCCTGTCAAGGACCCTGAAAGGGACAACCCAACCCCAGGATGGTGATAATGCGTATCCCAACCTTGACAGGGACCCGAAGATGTAACCGGTCCAGATGAAGACCTTCCTTTTCCCCAACCTGTCCGAGAGATATCCGGAAAACGCCTTGGAGATCGATACAAGTGCTTCTCCCAGACCATCCAGGAGACCGAGGACGGCCATGTTGGCTCCCAGGAACTGGGTTATGAAAAGAGGCCAGACCGGATATATCATGTCGGATCCCATATCGTTAAGGAAGGAGGCAGCAGCTAGGGTCCTGAGGGTCCTCCCTGATCTATCATCGATGCTGTCTGTGGTCCCCCTGCCTACCCGCTCAGATCCCATATCTTTCATCCCACATCCTTTTTTTTTCACCAGTCCAGAAGAAGAAATGTTGACATAAGTTTAATTACTTTGTATTGATGGTTAGAACAACATGAGGATAGCATCGCTCTTATACGACAGATGCCAGCCAAAGAAATGCGGCAAGGAATGCCATAACTTCTGCCCCCGTGTCAGGGCAGGAGATGATATATTCTCCTTCGACGACAAGGACAAACCCATCATAGACGAGGACCTCTGCGTGGGCTGCGGTATCTGTGTCCATAAATGTCCTTTCGATGCGATCAGGATCACGAACCTCCCCGAAGAGCTCCAGGATGACATGATGCATCAGTTCGGGCCCAATGGCTTCAGGCTTTTCAGGATCCCCTATCCCCAGGAGGGTAGGGTGCTCGGCCTTCTCGGGTCCAACGGGATAGGTAAGACAACCATCCTGAACATCCTCTCCGGCGGTCTGCTCCCCAATTTCGGAAAGGGGATAGAGAGAGAGGAGGACGAGGATGAGGAACCAAAAGCGTTCGGATCCAAGAGATTGGACCGGAAGGAGGAGGATAAGCCGCCCGAGAACTGGAGCGACGTGATGGACCGGTTTTCCGGGACGGGTCTATACGAACATTTCGAGAGGATCGCTCACGAAAAGATGGTATCGGCATTGAAACCCCAGTATGTCGATAGCATCCCCAAAGCTTTCAAAGGAAAGGTCAGAGAGCTACTGGCAAAGGTCGATCCCGAAAGGGTCAGGGAGATGGCAATGTCCCTGGAGATAGAACACATCCTTGACAGGACCCTTGACAAGCTGTCCGGGGGGGAGCTCCAGAGGGTGGCTATCGGGGCGACCCTTCTGAGGGATGCGGACTTCTACTTCCTGGACGAGCCATCCTCCTATCTCGATATCAAACAGAGGCTGAAGATCTCTCAGAGGATCAAGGAGTTGGGAGATACCAAACAGGTAATAGTGGTGGAGCACGACCTTGCCATACTGGATTTCCTGGCCGATAATATCTCACTGATGTACGGTGAGATGGGAGCCTTCGGTGTGGTCACCAAACCCATGACCGTCAAGCAGGCGATCAATACCTTCCTCGACGGATACATGAGGGTCGAGAACGTCAGGTTCAGGGATAAACCCGTCGAGTTCTACGACCACCCTCCCAGATCGAACTGGGTGGGGGGGGACCTGCTTAGCTTCCCCGGACTCGAGAAGAGTTTCGACAACTTCACATTCCGATCCGAAGGCGGGACCATCCACATCGGTGAAAGCGTTGGTTGCGTGGGTCCCAATGCAACCGGAAAATCGACCTTCGTGAAGATGCTTGCGGGAGAGCTGAAGCCGGACAGGGGCTCTATCGAGACACCCTTCAAGATCTCCTACAAACCCCAGTACATCAGGCATGACTTCGATGGCTCGGTGAGGGACTACCTGATCATGGAGCTCAAGGAACTTTTCATGTCAGGGTTCTTCAAAGCCGAGCTCGAGGGGCCTCTCAAGCTCAAACACCTGTACGACAAGGACATGAGCAGACTGTCGGGAGGAGAGCAGCAGAGGGTATCGGTCGCAAGAGCACTCGCCCTCGAAGCGGACCTCTACCTTCTCGACGAACCTTCAGCCTACCTCGATGCCAATCAGAGGATGGAGGTGGCCAAGATCATAAGACGCGTCATCGAGAAGAGGGGACGCTCAGGGTTCATCGTGGACCATGATGTGTACTTCATCGACCTCGTATCCGACACGCTGATGGTATTTCAGGGAGAGCCATCTGTCAGCGGTTCGGCCATAGGCCCACTTGAACTCAGGGAGGGCATGAACCTGTTCCTCAAGGATGTCGGGGTCACCTTCAGAAGGGACAACGAGACGAAACGCCCGAGAATAAACAAGAAAGGCTCCCGTCTGGACGAGGATCAGAGACGGAGAGGGGAGTATTACTACGCTTGATCCTGGATGCATACAACGTTCATCAGCTCGGCTTCCAGACCTATCATCGATGCCACCTTTCCCTGTTTGAGCTGCTCCAGGGAGGTTCCCAGACCGAGCATGGAACGGAAGGTCTCTATCCCTTGCACTGTGTCCACGCCTTTGGGGTATGATAGCATGTTCTCCTTTCTTATCTCATGAAGCCTGTTGGTATATCCGCTCACCAGCTGGTTCTGAACGAGCTGGAACCATAGGGCTCCCACCACTGTCATGGAGAAAACATAACGGAAGGGGACCTCTCTTCGGGAGACCGCTCTGAAGAGGTTGAAATCCCTCATAACCTGGTTATGGTCGCCCTTTGCCATATTGTACTCAAGGAATAGCGTCTTCATCTGCCTATCGTCCATTCCGGTCTTCTGGCAGACCTCCCTGATAAGCTGCATCGAGATTAGATATCTGGCCTTATTGAGTGAGTTCAGGACCATGGCGATATCCTTCAGAGGAAGTGTTTTGACCATTCCGCCGGGTTCGACCCCGTAAGGTGTCCAGTTGAATTCCTCTATCATGAAATTTCCCTCCGTATCGACCACGACCCTATCGAGCCTCGGGTCGACGCATGAGGGTACGACCGGTGACCCGCAGAACTTCCGAAGCATCGCCAATCGGGACCGGATTACCTGTTCCCTCTTCAGGAAAACCTCCCTGATCAAACCCAGATCGAATGGGTCAACACCTTCCACCCTGGCCTTGACGTTCTTCACCACCCTCATCCTCCTTCCGCTTTGGGGATTGATCCTGTTCCGATCCCCCAGGAGCTTGATGAACTCCTTCTTCAATTCGCTCATATAAAAGGATGATAGTCCCAGGATGGAGCCTGCGTCGCTATTGTTGAACTTGCCAGGGTTGAAGAGCTCAACTATACCGGAGGTCGAGCCACCCCTTGTGGAAGTATGGATGTCCTTGTCAAGCATGACAGATCCATGCATCTCGCCAAGGACAGCACCGAAGGAACCGGCCGCATCTATAGAAGGAACATTTGTCGATCTGGAGAGCTTAACCAGGTATTCATGCAGCTTATCAGCGGGCAGTGTGTGGGAGGTCTCCATGATCATCCTGAGGTCGGACAGAAAGGGTTTGAACCCGGAACCGATCCCCTTCCTGCCGAGGATGAGTCTCATCCATGACAGAGGAGAGCCACCTTTGTACCACAGGGATATCCCCAGCAGTGTAGGGGAATGACGAAAACCCATGCTGTTCAACCTTGAGAGCATCAGTTCCCCGGTGGGAGGCTTCAGGGCTGACCTCCTGATATCCATCATGAAACTGCCTGCCGGGGTCTCGCACCTGATCCTCGTCCCTCCATCCTCGCTAACGAACTCGGGTCTGACACCCGCTTCGTTCAACGGTCTCAATGTGGAAGAGGTCCAGGGACCGAACCTCTGGTAGACGAGCTCACTGCCCTGGTAGGTATTCAACCTTTCAGAGTTCTGGAAAGCCTCGGCCTGTGACCTGATGACCCCCAACAACCCTTCCTTGTCCATATCCTGCATCAATGGGGTCCTCTCGTCCCTTGACCAGAGGTGATAGTGATCAATTCCATCATGAACCAGCAGATGGACCGTATCCCTCTTCTCATCATTCACGTGGTCGATGATCTCGACGGAATCCGGAGATCGAACTGGCAGTGACCCTGGCAGGAGCCTGTGAAGCAGTTCCCGGAGCCTGAGTTCCTGATCGATGGTGGTCTTTTCCAGATAGGTCCTCCTGGTTCTTACTACCCCGTGGGGGGATTCCCCTTATTGTTCCTCCTGCATATTAATCGATTTCCCGGAGATGGTCATCAGCTCCTCTTGAAATTCCCGATCCTTTGGCATATCAAAAGAATTAGGATCAGAGGGAGATCGAACATGGTGAACATACATGCCGGACATCGATCCCATTGAAATCCTAAAATATCATATAACCAATGCTACCAGCATGGATGATGTCCTGAGGGACCTGATCGATGGTCGATTGACCCTGGATGAAGCAAAGAAAGAACTGGAAGAACGCCTGTTCGGCTCCGGGAACCATACGCTTGATACCGGGAGGATGCATAGGACCGGCATTCCGGAGGTGATCATCGCCGAGGGCAAGTCCTTCATCCACCTTGAAGGAGCGGTAATGGATTTCATGAAAAGGAATGGCAAGGTCATTGTCTCGCGGATCGACAGTGAGACCTCATATCGTTTGATGGACTCCCTGAAGAAAGCGATGGATGACGTAAACCACGAAATGCATGATGATGCTGCAATGCTGGTCGCATGGAAGGGCGAAAGGAAGATAGAGGATTCGGGTGGAAGGGTGGGGATACTCACCGCAGGCACCTCTGACATCCCCGTCGCACGGGAGGCGGAGATCATTGCCGGTGAGCTCGGCTGTTCGGTCAAAGCCTTCCATGATGTGGGTGTCGCAGGGGTACATCGCGTCATGACCCCGTTGAAGGTCATGAAGGAGTGGGGGGCTGATGTGCTGATAGTGGCTGCCGGTAGGGAGGGGGCCCTTCCAACGCTGGTCTCCGGATTGGTCGATATCCCGGTCATAGGGCTCCCGATCTCGACCGGTTACGGGATCCATGGAAAAGGGGAGACCGCGCTCTTCGCCATGCTTCAGAGCTGCTCCCCTCTCGTGGTCGTGAACATCGATGCAGGTTTTATCGCCGGAGCAGTGGCTGCAAGGATAGCGGACCACCGCCGGCACAGGACATCATACTAGTAGTTATTTAATATGAGTTCTCGATTACCATCAACTCCACAATGCCAGGCGATCCTATGTCCTCCGAAGAGGTTCCAGAGGAACTTGTCAAGGAACTTACAGATTCCGAGAAAAGGCTAAAGGCCCTTTATGAGAAAAGGGACCATTTCAACGAGGAAGGAAAGGTCTACAGGGAGATGAGGGATGACCTTCACGGGAAACGGAAGGAGGTCCTGCTCAACATCCAGAAGATAAGGGATGAGCGGACAAAGCTCCTTGAGGAGATGAAGGCTGCCAAGGCCAGAAGGGAGATGTTCAACGAAAAGGCCAGAACGATCCTTGGTATCAAGAGACGCAGTGATGGAGAGGTCAAAAAGGCGGACCCATACGAGGACATACGGACCATCGAGATAGAACTGATTAAGCTTGAGGACCTTTACCAGACACAATCCCACTCGATCGCCAAGGAGAGGGAGATCGTGAAATCCATCGAAGTATACAGGAAGAAGTTGAAGGAGATCAAGGCGAAGGAGCCTGTTTTCCAGGCTGCAAAGGTGGAAGCCCAGAGCAAGGAGGAAGAGATCAGGGAGTACCGCCGACTTGCAGACGAGGAGCATGCACGGGTGAATGAGATCTTCGAAAAGCTCAAAGAGCTCAACAAGAAGATGGATGAGATATCACCGGTGCTCGATCATCTGCGTAAGGAAGCGGACAAGAGGCATGAGGAGTATCTCAAGGTAAGGAAACAGGCTGATGTCTATCATCAGAAAGCCATGGAACTGAGAGAAAAAGTGATCTCCCTGAGGCAGGAGCGGGACCAGCTGAGAAGGGATTCCAGGGCTCTGATAGACAACCAGAACGAGATGGTCAACAAGGAGCTTTCCGACAAGGACAAGCTAGATGATGCTGCAGACAGGGCGGTCGATATGCTCCTTCGGAAAGGGAAGATCACTCTTTGATGCAATTTGGGAGAAAAAAAGCCGTTTTTTTCCGATAAATATAAATAACACCGCCATCCAAAGAATACGGACAAGGATCGAATGCGTACCAAGGGATGCACAACAGATGAAATGACCATGAATTCAAGGGTGTGAAAAATAATGAACATAAGATTCGGTCCGGCAGGTATACCACTCTCCTGCAAAGGCAGGACCCTGAAGGACGGTATTGAGGACATACACGCTCTGCAACTCGACGCAATGGAGATCCAGCTTCTCAGACCGCAGAGGGAGATACCCGAGGACCTGGCCCTTATAAAGGAACTGGGAGAGGAGCTCGATGTGAAGCTCTCCATCCACGCACCTTATTACATGGACATCCTCGGGGACAGCACCTACCGGGACAGGTCGTTCGACAACTTGATCTGGGCAGGCCAGATGGCAAAAGACCTGGGCGCGGACATACTTTCCATCACGGTTGGAATGTATCACGAGCACTCCCCGGATGAGGCGATCGAGATCGCGGTCAAGGAGGTACGAAACCTCAGGGACCGGTTCAAGAAGCTCGGATTCGATGCGCAGATCGGAATAGAGACCAGCGGCAGGCAGAGGGTCTTCGGTTCTCTTGATGAGGTCCTCACCATTATCAAGAGGGTCCAGAGGACCATTCCGGTACTCAACATACCGAATATACATTCCAGAGAAGGGGGCACACTCAGGGAGATCGATGATTTCGAGGAACTGTTCACCAAGGTCCACTCAGTAACAAGGTCTGACCATTTCTACCTACATTTTTCGGGTGTGGAACATGCCGATGGGGACAAGATCATGGCAACTCCTATCAAGAAAGGGGACCTCAGGTTCGACCCGATGGCGGAAGTGATGCTTAACCACGAGGATTGGGATTTCAGGGTGATCTCCGAGTCACCCCTCCTGGAACATGATGCGGTCTACATGAAGCTCATAATGGACCGCATACTCCAGCGAAAGATCCAGAAAGAGGAGAGGCTGAAGGTCAAACCGGCATAGGAATACCTTCTATCAAGTTGCCAAAACATTAATGAACGCCTTTGTCCCATCACCTAATGGAGTGACATTGCTGGCCAATGGGTGGGTATCATGAAAACAAAGAGCGTTCTGACGATCATCGGGGTTGTCGTGGTTGTCCTTATCCTTGTGATAGTGGGTTTAATTTACATCCCTCGGATCGTTGACTCCTTAAAAGGTGATGATGGTGGCGGTGGTAACCAGAACCAGACAACCGACAAACCCAACGTCCCGCCAACAGCCATACTGACCACCAGCAATGAATTCGCCAGGGAGGGAGAGGGCGTCCCCTTCGACGGGAACCAATCTTTTGACAAGGATTACTCGGGGAACCTCACCAACAAAGGTATCTTCAACTATGTCTGGAATTGGGGGGATGGTTCAAAACCGGAGAATACCGAGAACGGCACCGTTCTCCATGTTTTCAACGAACAGGGAAGATATACGGTCACCCTCACGGTCTATGACGAGGACAATGCGTTCGACAACGCTTCCCTGTACATAACCATAGTACCAAAGGACACCGTGATATCAACAGGCACCACGATACTCATCGGAGAACCACTGATCCCGGGGATAAGGATCATCGGCAATACCACTGAAGTGAACTGGACCGTCAAGAAGAACGCAAAGTACATGGAGCTCAACATCTCCGTGGCAGGTTTCTATGCACAAGAGGTCTCCTCCAATCTGGTGGAGCTCGTCCTTTACAACCCCTACGAGAAGCTGATAACGAATGAAACCGTCGAGGTTCTGGGATCGAAGCTCATAACCTGGGAGTTCACGGAGGATGACATTTACCTACCCGGTGAATACTATATCCTTGCCCATTGCACCAAGGGAGCGGCGTTCGTATCCGTGACTGGCCTGGTATCATATATAGAATAATGAGATGGAACAGGACAGGGAACGGATGTCCGGGAGCTTGTCCAAGAACCTGATCGTGACCTCTGCCCTGGCGTTTACCATATATCTCGGATTCGGCCTCATCCTGCCTCTCTTTCCCTCCTATGTGGTATTACTGGGTGGAGGAGGTACGGAGGTTGGTATCCTTCTAGCGTCCTTCATGCTCACCAGGGCGTTCCTTGCAAGACCGTTCGGGAAATTATCGGACCGGATCGGTCGAAAAAAGGTCATCATCGCAGGTATGTTCACCTACGCTGTCCTGGCTTATCTATTCACAATTCCTGACAACTGGTTCGGTCTCATTTTCGTCAGGCTGCTACAGGGGTCCGCATCTGCAATGGTGTGGCCGGTCGGTGAGGCGCTCGTTATAGATTCAGCCCCGCCTGAGAAGAGGAGCAAGGCCATCTCCATCTACATGATAATCTCCAATATAGGTTTCATCGCGGGTCCTTTCATAGGGTCGGGGATACAGTATTTCGCCATTTACAGCCTGCATACCAGCGAGCTCGCATCGGTTAGGATGCCCTTCTATTTCACATGCGCCATCTCACTTATCGGAGCGGTCGTTGGATCGATAATGCTCATGGATGCGCTCCCCCCGTTGAAGGACCAGTTGAAGAGAAAACTGGAGGTAAAAAAAGCCCTTGCAAAGCTCAAACCCCACATAAAACGGTCATTGTATTTCCTTTACTCCAACTCCTTCTTCGAAGGGTTCTCATGGTCGCTGGGATCTGTGGTGATGTACCTGTTCATGGACCAGGCCTTCGATATGCCAAATGAGGTCTTTTCCATCCTTTTCGGCCTCTCACAGGCGATCGGGCTCATCTTCGTTTTCCCGTCCGGAGTGCTTTCCGACCGTTCAAGAAAGAAGCCATTCGTGGTATACGGAAGCCTGGTCTCGAAGCTTTCCACCATCATCATGGCACTGACGCCCATCATTCCGATGGGCTACTGGTTGTCATGGGTCTTCTTCGCAGGGAAGGATGCGGGGAGACAGATCGCCAGCCCGGCAACGAGATCGCTCCAGGCGGACCTCTCCCCGGTTCGAATAAGAGGCAGGCTCATCGCAACGATCCAGTCTTACTCCAATGCCGGGTCCCTGATAGGCTCCCTTGCGGGAGGTCTGATCTGGGACCACACTCACGACCGCTATTACAGCATCATCCTGATGGACCTACCGGGTTATACCGTCCCGTTCTTCTTCTCCGCTATCATGGGAACGATCGCTGCACTTCTTGTGCTGAGGTATGTTCACGAACCCCCTAAAGGAAGGACCATCGGATGACCCCAGGTCATCATTCGCCGTTTCATTCGCAACAGATATATAACAGTGGAATTCTGGGTGGACCATGTTCGGAGTGGAGCCTTACTGGATTTTATCCGAAGCCCTGCTTCTGATAACCTTCATCCTGCTCATCGTCACCTACATCCTTCTCCCGGGTAAGGAGGATGTTCAGGCCGGGGTTGGAAGGATCCCGGGGTGGATCCCCGCCCTTCATGCCATCATGTTCATCATGGCACTTGCCATCATCATCATATCCGTTCTCCTTGTGGAAAAGAACCTGATAATAATCATCACAGGCATCATCTTACTGATAGCCCTTGTCCTGGCATTCATAGATTATATCAGGGTCAGGAATATGGTGGGGAATTACTCCGCTGTGGAAGGGGTCCAATATGCTACTGTCACCATGGAAGAACCCTCCATCCACATCCCGCCCCACCAGGTCCCAAACGTGACACCTCATCATGATCCCCATCAACGACCGACAGGTCAAGGTACCGGTTCCCGGATGATGACCGTGGAATGTCCCCAATGCCAAGGTCATATAGAACTCCCGGAGGGATCGCATCATATAACCTGTCCCTACTGCGGGCTGTCGGGGTCCTTGTAAACAGCAGGATAAGACCTTTCGTTTTGATGATGCCTTTACCATGCCTTGATCGGAGCGCGGATGCGGAGGATCAGTTCTTCGAACCCTTTCATATTTGACGATAATTCCCATCTTTACCTTTTCCCGAAATAGGAGGGTTCCGGGTCCATCCATATCCCGATCCGTCATGGATCGGATGAATTCCAAATGATGGAAAATGAAATAATATACGTTAATGGGGGTTTTTCAACTGTTCATCTTAAATATGATGAATGTTTGGGGGTTTTAGGGACCAGACCTATCAGTCCCCGTGACCGCTTTCCGCCGAACAGGTCATCCTACCGGATGCACCTGAAAGGACGATCTGCGGTCATGGTTCCAGGAGATGTTGACAATGAACATATACGTGGGGAACCTCCCCTTTGGTACATCCGAGAACGAACTCAGCGAGCTCTTCTCGGAATACGGGCAGGTAATTACGGCAAAGGTGATCACGGACAGGATGACCGGAAGATCCAAGGGCTTCGGGTTCATCGAGATGGAGAACGATAACGAGGCAAAAGCTGCCATCGAAGCCCTGGACCAGAAGGAATATCAGGGAAGGACCCTCAAGGTCAACGAGGCCAGACCCCGAGAGGAAAGACCTCCGAGAAAGAACTTTTACTGAGATCCGACGATAGAAGGGGGCTCCATCAGGCCCCCTCTGGGATTCAACGGTCGAAATCTACCTGTTTCTCGATCACGAAGGAGCCCACGTAATCGCAGTTCTTGCAGTGGTACTTGTAACCCGTCATGAAACCTGACTCGTAATACAGCTCCGTCCCAAAACATTCCGGACACTGGTGAACGATCATCTTTCCGGAACCGCCAGGTATGCTCTTGAGCTCTTTTCCAATGGCCTTGGCCTCATCATCATCCACCAGGTCGATCCCTTTGTTCATCCCGGGTCGCAGATGTTCTCCCTGGCTTTCGCCCTTCATTTTCGGTATGGTTATTTTCGATATCTTCATGTAAGCTCCGCTCAGATCGTTGTATTCGCCGTTGAGAACGTACTCCCTGTCACCGGCATCCAGTACCAGGGCAACGGTCTCCCGGCTCGACCTGATATAGACCATGACCAGTGCAATGATCGTGATCGCAACGGTAACCCCTCCAACAATGACCCCCATATTGGTAGTTTCGTGATAATAATTGGGTCCGAAGCTGATCCTGACCCGTATCTCGCCGCTGGATACCCCTTGAGGGAACGATATCCCTATGAGGCACCCCTTCCTGGACGAGACCTCTCCGCTCTGTATGTTCCTTGCTTGACCGAGCCTCAGGTCATCAAGCTCGATATTCTGGGTGCTCCTTCCGGTCCTGATCGATAAGGCCCCCGATCCGTCAATGAATGATACCTTTTCCTGGATAGTCCTGTCCTCTCCCAGTTTCACCAGATCCACCGTTTCGAGTTTGTATGGGAACTCCGAATCGATCTCGATCAGAAGGGAGGATATGTGCCTTGTGAGCAGGTCGTCGGCATTTCCGGACCACATGATCATCAGGGAGGTCTCACCCGAAACCTCACCGATGGTAGAAATGATGTCCCATCCCTCACTCCTCCACTCTACCGAACCTGATAGGTCCGTATCGGGTATGGAGGAGCTTACCATGAATAAAGGGCTCGGGTCCTGTGTCAATGTCCTGCGGTACGAGATCGTGTTGGTATCGTCAAGTTCCCGATAGGGTCTGCCCTCTTCTCCGCTTCCGAACACCGTACTCAAGGCAGCATACAGTAAGACCCCTGCAAGAATGACACCTAACATGAAGATGATGATGTTGAAAGTGGGGTGTTTCCTCTTCTTCATCAATGATACGGCCTTCACATCAAGCTCGTTCCCTTCAAGGAGCACCCTCTCCCTGGTCACTGCAAGATCGACATGTTTCCCATCCATCGTGAGATCATACCCCTCCATCAATTACCCTCCTCGTACATGGTCAGAATGTTGGTGAACCCGTTATCATATACCCTCACACCAGCACCCCGGCCTACAGGTCTTCCCGGAGGGGCGGTGTCTTCGCCCAACTCACCGTGGTCCATCCAGAGTTCCACAATTGCCTTGACGGCCGCCGTCCCTGTCGGGGTGGCCAGCTCACCTTCTGCGGGACCATGGTTGGCAGGTATCCCCCGTATCATGTGCCTGACGGCCGGTACCGGGATGTCATACACCCCGTGCTCGGTGGTTACGGTCCCCTGGCCCAGCGACAATGGCGTGGCCTTGACCCAGTAACCGTCCACCTCCATTCTGTCCGAGACATAGGCTATACCGATAACATCGGCCAGCGTATCCGGTGTACCAGTTTCGTGCAGATGGACGTCTAAAAAGCTCCTTTCATTGTGGACGACTGCCTCGGCCTCGAGTATGTTCATCATCATCCTCTGGGCGAGGTTCTGGACCCTGGAGTTCATTCCTGTGAGTTCGAGGCCTGACCTCATGTACGATAGCATCTCGCGCCCGGAAACAGTGCCCTCCTTCAACTTCTCCCATTCGGTCTGGAATCGTTTTGCGCGTATGCCTCCGCGTACGATACTGCTCGTACTTACCCTGGTGGGGCTCTGCACCGATGCGGCATCCATGATCAAATCCAGGACCGGCTGGATATCACCTTTCTCGGATTCATACCAGTCCAGAAGTGCTCCCAGCAACATGTCTCCCGACACACCGCATCGAAGATCGAGGGTGAGATACATCATTTTTTCCTCCGGGACCTCCTATCATCGGGCTTCTCGTGGGTGGACGCTTTTTCCGGCCTGCTTCTGAAGTAGAAATAGGCAACACCGCATACCACCAGTATGGCTGCGAACCCGATCAGATAAGGCCAGGATGGGGGGGTATCATCCTCCTGCGGAGAGTGATCGAACTTGGAAAAGGGGAGCTGGAACCAGGAATGGAAACCGCGATAACCGCAGTATATCGTCACCGAGGTATCGATATCATCCTTCCTGCTCAAGGTGACCCTCAACCGTCCCCCTCTCTCCCCGTCGAAGCTCCTCAACGATCCGATGTCGATGGGAACGGTACCGTTCTTGTAGCTCCTCTGGGAATCCGCCTCACCCGATATCTCGAAAGATATATCCCTGTCATATTTTCCATCGTGGTCCATGTCCATATCGATGAGCACCACAAGGATGTATGTCGTATTGGAGATGTCCAAAGGTCTGACGGCCGATATGACGAAATTGTACGTGAGCTCAAGCGAGGCGTTGGGCATGAACTGTAGGAAATTATTCCTCGGGTCAGGGTCCTGGGGGTAGAACATTCTCAGAGTATCGTTCCCGGAGCCTTTCTGCATCAGGGTCTCCCGATAGTCAAGATCGTCCCTGGACCTGTCAGCGTAGATCTGGTCTGGGGGGTGGAAGTAGAGGTATGTCATATCCTGGACTGGCTGTCTTCGGATGTAAAGGTGCAGAGGCTCGCCCTCCGGTACAGCCTTGGACTGGGCTCCGATCGGAACGGGTATCAATACCAAGCATACCATCAGGACCGAGAGCAGGGGAAGACAGATATCGGACCTCATCTCACACACTCCTTCAAGGGCAATGGTCGGCCGCTCCTGTCCCGATGGGACCTCCCGAAATCTCGCAGCAATGAGATGGCATCCCCAGAAAATACCGGGCCATCCATGCATACCCGCTTCCCGGATGCAGAACAGGAATCGCACAACCCGATCCCGCATTTCATGAACCTCTCAAGAGAGAACTGACCTTCAACACCGAACTGGTCCAGAAGCCTCTTCACCTGGACCATCATGATCTCCGGACCGCAGGTGAAGACCATTGTCCTCTGCCTCTCATGGTCCGACATGGCCAAAAGTTCCATGTTCAGAAGGTCCCCGACAAGGCCTTTATGACCGAAGCTTCCGTCGTCCGTTGAGAATCGGACCTCATCCGATATTGACCTCCACCGGTCCCTGAACACGAGAAGGGATCGGTCCCTTGCACCAACAAGGTTGACGGTCCTGAAATCTTCCGACCGGGCCCATTCCATCGCCAAAATGGTCGATGCGGCACCCACACCCCCCGACACCCCTATTATCAGGTCCTTATCCACATTGGAGGGGAGGTTGAAACCGTATCCGTACGGACCTCTTATACCGATCCAGTCACCTTGCTTAAGGGAGCACAGCGCCTGGGTGGCCTCTCCTATGTTCTGAACTGTCATTCCCATTCGGAACGGTTCTCTTTTCAGGAACGAGACGGACATCGGTACCTCGTCGGTCCCGGGTATCCAGACCATGAGGAATTGACCGGGTACGAGTCCGGACCAACGTCCGATATGGACCGGAGAGAACAGGACAGTGGAGATACTGGATGACTCCTTTATCACCTTGAGCACCTTGACCATTTCCATCTCGCCAGGAGCCCTCATGACCTCACCCCCTTAGCCGAACCGACCATATCCGATATCCTGCCGATCCTCTCCTCGATCATATAGGTCATCATGCCTTCTTTGATCTTGGAAAAGACATCAAGGTTCCCCCATGTTACAGCTGTTCCTATCTGAACAGCGGAGGCCCCGGCCATGATGTATTCCAGTGCATCCTCCCAGGTCGAGATGCCTCCTGCTCCGATGATCGGGAGATGGACCTTGCCCGAGTTCGCGATCTGATATACACATCTGACCCCAACGGGTCTCAGTGCAGGACCGGACAGACCTCCCGTAACATTGGTAAGAACGGGCATCCTGGTCCTCACATCGATCTTCATTGCTGGCATGGTATTGACGGCTACCAGTCCGTCAGCTCCGCCCATTTGAGCGGCCTGGGCCAGGTCCACTATGCTGGAGCATGCTGGTGTGAGCTTGAAGAAGACCGGTATCGGGACCGTTGCCTTGACCTCCTTGACAAGGTCCTCGATCACGAGAGGGTCCTGGCCGAATTGAAGGCCCAGGCCTCTGGCGTTCGGGCAGGAACCGTTTATCTCAACTGCATGAACGCCCAGGTCCTTGACCGCTCCTGCAGCCATGGCGTACTCCTCGATCGAAGAGCCGAATACGGAAGCTATGATCGGGGCCGATCCTCGTGTAGTAGAAAGGTATTCCTCTACCTCATCACTGTAACCTCGTACCCCGGGGTTCGGGAGACCCATGGCATTGAGTATACCGTAAGGGAACTCCACGACGCAAGGGTTGGGGTGCCCCTCCCTCGGTTCGAGGCTGAGGGATTTGGTCACCACGCCACCGGCTCCCATCCTAACGGCCTCCGCCATGGATGCACCTGTCTCGTCCGCGACTCCCGATGCCAGGATCAGGGGGTTCAGGAACCTGATACCAGCTACCTCCACATCCAGCTTGGGACCTTCCATGTTATCGCGTGTCCAATGATGGTGTGCATATTTTAGGATTTGCGTCATATATGGGGGACATTACAGGCCCCGGGGCAGCCTTCGGTCCAACAGGTCCTGACCCGACCCTTGGACCGATCTGTCTTTTTTGTGAAGAGGATATGATGGGGATCAATATCAAGGTGGAACAGGAATAAAGGACGTCAACGGGAGGGAGAGGAGATTAGAACTTTTCCTGAAGGGATCACGCGATCCTAATGAAAGCATCCCGGAGAACGAACACCTGACATGCACCTGGATCTTTATGAGAGTATTCTTCAGAATATTTAATACATGATCAGAACATTCGCATCTACGATAGAAGGTGATCTCAGATGGTGATCGGTTACGTGATGATCAGCACCGGTACGGGTGTTGAGAAAGCTGTTTTTGAGAAACTGCAGAGACTGCCCGAGATCGCGGAGATCTATCCACTTTTCGGAGAGTTCGACATCATAGCCAAGATCGAAGTGGAGAGTTACAACCAGATAGGTGAGGTGGTCGTCACCAGGATAAGGTCCATAAACGGAGTGCTGGACACCAAGACCCTCACTGTCGTGGACTTTCCAAAATAAGACCCGCACCAGAAGAGTTCCAGTATGCAAGATGTGGGATCATTTCGACCTTGCCATGAGGTCCTCCCGGGCAGACCTGATGATGAAGCTCAACCTGTTGTAGAGGTTCACCTCTGAAGAGCCCGCATCCATATCCAGATAGAGAACGTTGAGGTCTGGATATTTTACCTTGAGCGCCTTTTCCACTCCCTTTCCGATTATATGGTTGGAAATGCAGCCGAAAGGCTGTACACAGACGACGTTGTGTATGTTCTCCTCTGCGAAGGCTCCTATCTCTGCCGGTATCAACCAGCCCTCCCCGAACTGGTCCACCATCGACACGATGTCACTGGCATTCTTCGAGAGGTGCCCGATGTAGTGGTTCTTACGGTAATGCTTGAACTTGCTCCTGACCTTCTCGTATCTCCTCAGATGATACCTGACATACCACTCCTCGGGGTAGCTGATCCAGTACTTCATATCCCGGTCCCTGGTCCTGCTTTCGACATGGAACCTCTGGTTCAGGTATTCCTGGGCGAAGAAATCGAACATCGGCGGCACTATGACCTCTATTCCATGCTGGACCATCCAATCCACGACATAGTAGTTGGCGAATGGGTTGTACTTCACGAATATCTCGCCGACGAAGCCAATGACCGGTAGCTCCCTGACGTCCGTTTCGATCCGGTTGAACTCGAACACCGCCCTGTCCAGAAGGTCCGAGAGTTCCATTTCCCTCCCATGGTCGATGGCCCTTGAGGCCAGGTTGATGTATTTCTCCGAGATCCTGTGAGCTTCCCCCTTTGATCTTTCTCTCACAGCTGTCGCATAGTACATTTGCATTATCGAATCTGCAAAAAGCACTCCCTGGACCCCCATCCTGAGGAGCTTGACCATGTTGATCTTCATTCCGGGCTGGTAGTTCAACGGGAGGCTGGATGTCGTCAATGTTATTATCGGCACTTCATCGAAGCCTGCAGTGGAGAGAGCTTTGTTCAACAGGGACAGATAGCTGGACGCCCTGCACTGCCCACCGGTCTGCGTGATACCGGCCACGACTTCCTTCGGATCGTACTTACCAGATAGAAGGGCCTTCAATATATCCCCGATGACGATGATCGCGGGATAGCATATCTCGTTGTTGCAGTACTTCAGACCCACCTCGACAGATGCCCTATCCGCCTCAGGCAGTATGTCCACATCATAACCCTGCTGCCTCAAGGCCGATATTATCATGGGTGAGTAGAACCTCGAGATGTCCGGAGCGATGATCTTCTTCTTCCTGTCCCCATCCAGGTACGGGGGTGTCGTCTTCCTCTTAATGGGCTCGAACCTTTTCCCCAAACCCCTCTTTTCAAGGGATTCCATCATGGACCGAAGACGGAGGTTGATGGAACCCGGTGAGGAAACCTCGTCTATCCGGATCAAAGTATGGTTCTTCCCCGACTCTGACAGTATTGTCCTTGCCTCATCACAGACCAGGGCATCGGGGCCGCATCCGAACGAGTTCAGCTGTACGACCTCGACATTGTCCTGCCCTGCCGCCCATTGGACCGCCTTGTATACCCTGTTCGGATACTGCCACTGTGTCAGGACCCCGACACCCTTTATCTCGGGGTCCTCAAGAGGGATCGAATCCTCGGTTATCACATCAGCTCCGAGGTTTGCTATCATCTCGGTTATCTTGTGGTTGATGAGATGGTCTATATGGTATGGACGCCCCACCAGAAGGACCACGAGGCGTTCTTCCTTCCGGGCCTCCTCAAGGATCACGGAAGCTCTCTCCCGGACCGCATCCTTGTATCCTTTCTGAGATTCACATGCCTTTGCGAAGGCCGAGGAGAAGGAGGCCCTCGGGACACCCAAGCCCTTCAAGTAGGCCCAGGTGGCCTTCTTCAACAGGGTCTCGCTCCGAAACGTTATGGTCGGGGAATCGAAAGGTAGACTGTACTTGCCGGTCGGGTCCACGGCGCTCCTCACAACGTCGGGATAACCGGAGACCACGGGACAGTTGAAGGTGTTGAGGGCACCATCGAACTCCTCTTTCTCGTAGACCACGATGGGCAGGAATATCCGGTCCACTTTCATCGATGCCAGCTTCATGACATGCCCGTTGACCAGTTTGGCGGGGAAGCATATGTTCTCGGACATCACGGTCCTCGATCCAAGCTCCTGGACCTCAGAGGTGGATGGAGGTGATAGGACAACATCGAACCCGCATTCTGTCAGGAGGGTGCTCCAGAAAGGGAAGTTCTCGAACATGTTGAGAACCCTCGGGATACCTATCCTGCCTCTGCGAACACCCTTGCTGGCCAGGTCCCGATCGAACAGTAGCTGAAGCTTCATATCCGCAAGGTTCTCCCCTTTGCGGGTATCCCTCCCTTTGTTCGTGAAGATCCTCTCGCATTTGTTGCCTGTGTGGAACACCTTCCCCGATCTGAACGTCATACGGGTGACCATGCAGTTGTTCTGGCATCCCTGACACCTGATGTAGCTGGCCTTGTGGTCCGTGGCCAACTCCAGGGAGTCAAGACCGATGAATGTCGACCTTGAACGAGCCTTCTGGTAGGCGTCCCTTGCGGTCAAAGCCGCTCCGTATGCCCCCATCAGCTCCGGAGAGTCCGAACAGATCACTTTTTCCCCCAGTATTAGCTCAAGGGCACGATGTACCGCAGGGTTCCTGAATGTACCCCCCTGGACGACGATCCTGTCGCCCAGGACCTCCGTGTCCTTTATCTTCAGGACCTTGTAAAGGCAGTTCTTGACCACTGAGAATGCCAACCCGGCGGAGATGTCTCCAACTGATGCGCCTTCCCTGAGGGCCTGTTTGACCTTGGAATTCATGAAGACGGTACATCTGGTACCGAGGTCGTACGGCTGCCTGGCATGACATGCCTTGAGAGCGAATTCCTCAACGGATTCCCCAAGGTTGTTCGAGAAGGTCTCTATGAAGGAGCCGCACCCGGAGGAGCATGCCTCGTTGATCTCGATGTCGTTTATCACACCTTGATGTATGAAAATGGCCTTCATATCCTGCCCGCCGATGTCCAGTATGAACGTCACATCATCCTGGAACTCCCTTGCCGCCCTGAAATGGGCCAATGTCTCGACCATTCCGATATCCATCCCGTAGGCGGCCTTGATCAGGTCCTCCCCGTAACCTGTGACGGCTGTACTGACTATCCTGAGATCAACACCCGCTGCACTCTTCCTCAACCCCTCCAGACCATCCTTGACGGCCATGATGGGGTCACCATGATTGCTGCTGTAATATCTGTATGCAATATTACCGTCGTTGTCCGTCAGAACGACCTTCGTGGTGGTGGAGCCGGTATCAACTCCCAGAAAGCAATCCTTACCGTTCAAATCCTTCAGGGAGGACGTCCTTCCTATCGGCGTCATTCTCCCCATGCTCCATCTCCGATACTCCTTCTCGTTCTCGAAGAGCGGATCGAGGCGGTTCCCGAGGAACTCGCTGGTAAGTTCCTTCCCTGTCAGTATATTCTCAAGCCCCGTCAAGCTGACCTCAAGCCTCTGGATATCCTCGTAGATCGCGGTTCCGATAGCGGGTATCATCTCAGGGTACTGCGGGTCGTGAATATCGGCATCGGTCAGGTCCAGTACCTTCATGTAGCTCTTCTTCAGCTCGGGTAGGAAGGTGAACGGCCCTCCGCAGAACATCACCTTTGGCCGGGGATCGTAACCCCGGGAAAGGGTGGAGACCGTCTGGAGAGCCACCGCGTGAAAGACGGAGGCCGCTATGTCCTCCTTGCTGATCTTCCGCGCCATGAGGTTCTGGACGTCGGTCTTGGCAAAGACCCCGCACCTTGACGCTATCGGATGAACGTTGATGCTTCTTATGACCATGTCATCAAGTTCTTTCAAAGGGACATTGAGAAGGGTCGCCATCTGGTCGATGAAAGCCCCCGTTCCTCCCGCACAGTTCCCGTTCATCCTGATATCTACCCTCATCCTGTCATCGAAGAAGATCATCTTGGAATCCTCTCCTCCGACATCTATCAGGGTCCGAACGTCAGGATATTCCTTCCTTACGGTCTCCGCCGCTGCAACAACCTCCTGGACAAATGGGATGTTGAACCTCTCGGCCACCCCTAATCCGGCAGACCCGGTTATGGCGACGCTGACCTCTAGGTCTCCCAGCTCCTTCTTGGCCGCTTCTATCATCGATCCCAGGGTCCTGGCGATCTGAACATTATGCCTTCTGTAATCCCTGTAAACAGGTTCGTGATCCGGTCCAAGGACGACTAACTTGGCGGTGGTCGATCCAAGGTCGATCCCCAGTCTGGACCATTCTCTTTCCGATGCCGTAGATCATCAACCTCTGGACAATCCAAAAAAGATTTTGGTATTAACATTTATGGTATTGCTCGATCGGATCTCCTTGAACAAACCCGAAGCCAACCCCACCATCCAATATTGCAGTAGAACTTCACGGTCATCAGGCGCTGTGCAAGAGAAACAAAGTTATGCTGTTCAAGAAGTGAAGAAACAACCTCGAACGGATCGGTCCATTTGATCAACATCCTCATTTTATACCGAAATATATTCCCTTTGTTTCCTCGCTGACAATTCACTGACCTCGAATCCTGCAAAGCACCACTCACCTACCCTATTCATTGGATCCCTCGGAGACTCTTATCATCGACTCACACTCGCCCATTATTCAACTGCTCCTTCACTTCGTTCATCCACTTCCGACGTTGATCACTCCCCCTTCTGCGCTCTGTTCGAAGGCGCTTGAAGAGACCAGGGAAATCACTCTTCATAGCCAATCTCTTCTCATGTTTCATATTGGCCATATTAATGTAGAGTCCATTGATTTTCATTGAAGGATGTCTTTGTTTTCATGGAACTTTAATTGATTCCTTAATATCAATTATCTGCCATCCAGTGGTTAAATGAATAATTTGACTACTATAATCAGTATATCCTCCCTGATCATTTGATGTTTTCATTTTTATGTTTAAAGAAATATTTTGATTAGTTGAATAAATCCAATATTTTTCAGAGATAGTAATCCAATTTGGTTTTTCATATGCTGCTATCATACTCAAGATGATAGGTGCTGGTTCTTTTGAGAATTGGTATTCCCAATGTAATTCTCCCTCCGATTTAAGTAGAAATGCCTCAGATGATGAGGAAAAGTTTATTGCAATACCATAATCTGTGTTTATAAAACTATAGTCACATATTCCAGAGATTTGATGAAAAGTACTTAAGACAGGTTCAACAATCGTATCATTGCTTGCATATAATGGAAAGGGTACGTAAATAAAGTCATTAGTTGAATTGATGTTCGAAACCTCAACTTCATAATTATAAGAAAGTCTTTTATTCATGTAATTTGTGTTGTTTTCATCGTTGATGCAACCAGGGATTAAGAGTAATAAAATGATGATTATTAGAATTGAAAATTTTTTCACCATAATTTTTCCCCCTATAAAACAGTCCCCATTCCAATTCCATCCCTACTCAATTCATTCCAACAATGTGAACAAAAATCTAATGGCCTGTTTTTGAAGGACCATCGATATCTTTCACCTCCATTATAATTCCAATACATATTGCAATCATTATCACAATGTGCCCATTGAAAATTATCATCCGAATCAGTTGACGTGTGATCTGGGTGTGATGGGTCTGATCCATTATCTATTCTCTCAATGATACAATGACCTAATTCATGCATAAAATTATTATCTAGATGACTTCCACTATCACCGGCGCCAATAAGAAAAGAATCTCCCCAACCATGTCCTTCAGCAGTATCACCTCTCTTTCCGTATTCATCACAAAGAACGCAATAATAGAAAACGCCTTTTCTATCCGAATCGAAATACTTTGTATCTCCTTGATACTTTTCTTCATCATCACAATATTTTTGATGTGGAATATTTCCTTTTCCCCCACCCATGCATCCGTCATCTATGTGCAAACATATATCATGGTTTATGAAGGTTCTAATTACCATGTTTTGACTTCCTTCCTTAAAATTATATTTAATATAATCAAAAACGGGGAAATAATATCGATAGATTAGGGTGTAGGTTATTGTTTTTAAAACATTCAGTTTTAATTCTTCCATCCAATCTACCTCTACGAAAATGTCCTTTACATAAGGATTGGCTCCCCATTCAAAATACTTATACTCATTAGCATATATTAAACCATCTTCTTCACTATCTCTCGCACCTTTCCAATCATAAGACCCCGATTCAAGATCAAGATTATCCAATGGGTCCATCTCATAGCGAATTTCCCACCAATCATTAAAATAATCAGCTTCCCCACCAAAAAATTCATCAGTATTATCGTTCGTAATATTTGTATGATAATAAAGTAATTCTGACATTTCTGTCAATTTATCATGATCGTAGTCACCTGGTTCGAAATAGTGACTACTATTGTATACAGAATAAGTTGAAGTGTTGAATGGAAAAATATCAAATGATATCGCGGCATTCATACTGCCTCCTTTATTGACCCCATTGTCTTCATCACCAGAGCAATAACCGCCCCAAGAAGGATCACCATTAGAAGTCCCACATTGATCATAGTGAATATTCAAATTTCCAGAATCGATAGAATAGTTCCATCCCTCCACAATTCTACCAGTAGAATCCATAACATACCACAATGAGGTATGAGTGTCATAAATGATATCAAGTGCTTTTCCCTCTATACAGTCATTAGGGAATAGCAAGAAATTCTCCCAAAATTTTTCATTATTAGGTTTTTCACCATACTTATTGGTAACTGGTGATATATCAAAAAGATCATCATCGTCTGCATCATCATCATATATCATGATAATAAACCTAACAAGTCTTGCGTCATTTTCAAGGTTTTTGGTACAAAAGCTGAATTTGTATTTCATTTCGTTCCTGGTTTTTGTTCCATCATGGATCCATTTCTCGCCAAAATCATCATCGAATTCATACTTCTCCGGATGTTCTGCTTTTTTAGGGTCCGTAGGATGCCTATTGCATTCGGATATACCAGATACCAAATAATGTTCTCCACCTGTGAGAGTACCTTCCGAAGTATGGTAATATTTTAAAATATTCTCTCCTTTCCAGTTAATATCATCATATTGCTTGGGAGATGAAATATCATCTTTCGAACTATATGCACATGCAACTAAATATGGATCGGGTTTTCCGTCGCTATCTCCTTTATCTATTGAAATAAATTCGCGGATGGAAAACATTATTTCGGCATTCTCCACATGGCAGAAATCCACATCGTCATTTGCACCGTCATAGTCACTATCCGGTAAATTCGGATCCGTTAAAGAGGTTTTGACTTCGTAATAGTCCGTCCAGCCATCAGAATCCGTATATTTTGAGAAGATATCGGTTTTATAAATTAATTCTTCACCATCTAAGAGATAATCATCATCACAATCCGAATCTGTTGGGTCGGAGTAGTGGATTTTCACCTCATCCTCATCGCGTATCCCATCGTTATCTGAATCTAGGTCTTTTGCATTGATTATGCCGTCAGTGTCGGTGTCCTGGATCCCCTCATAGGGATCGTCATCGAGTAATCCGTCATTATCAGTATCGGATGAGTTCGGATACAATCCGTGATCAACTTCATATTTATCCTCGTATGAGTCCGAATCAGTTGTTTTATCCATCGGATTACATCCATAGGTGATTACTTCCTGATAGTCGGTGAGTCCATCGTCATCGGAATCCGTATCATTATCCTGACAGCCGATCTCCCATTCCTCTCCATTTGTGAGACCATCGGAATCAAGGTCGCCACCTGGGTTCAATCCAATTATTCCCAGGGGAGTCGTATCCTCATCATCTTCTTCTTCGTCATTATCGGAATCGCTGTCCATCGCATTGATCAGACCGTCATCATCTGTATCCCATTTCCAGTAAACCGGTTCGGATGTTTCTTCGGGGTCCACCCGGGAATCGATTCCATCAGGAACACCATCCTCATCACTATCGCTGTTGAACGGGTTTGTTTCCCATGCTGTTAGATAATAAGGATTGTCTGACTGGCCTTGCCCAAGGACTTCGGCATTGATAGCCCCGTT